>JAUYMQ010000469.1 GCA_030698575.1 Deltaproteobacteria bacterium | reverse complement strand
ATCGCGGCATCGCGGAGCCCGCGGGGCGTGGCTGGGTCGGGCGCGGCCAGGATGGCCTCGACCTCCTCGAGGGAGAGCACCTTCGGCAGGTTCCGGCCGCGCCGGGGCGCGGGGATGTCCTCGGTTGGATTCGATTTCGCGGCGCCCGCCGTCACCAGGTAGGCGTGAAGCCGCCGCACCGAGACCAGGTTGCGCTCGGCCGATCGGGGCGAGAGGCCGTCCCGCATGAGCGTAGCCAGGTAGACCGAAACGAGATCAGGCGTGGCGCGGGCGGGGTCGGTGCGGCGCGAGGCGAGAAACCGGCCATAGCGCGCGAGATCGCGGGCGTAAGCCTCGAGCGTGTTGCGGGCCAGGCCCTGCTCGATGGCCGCATGGTTCATGAAGGCGTCGATCTGCGCGTCGATCCCCTTCATCTGGCTCCTCTCAGGGGCCCGATACTGAGGGACCCATGACCTCGAGCAACTGATGACAGATCTTCTCGAGGAACTCCTCGTTATCGATCTTCTTCCCGTCGGGCCCCTTCACGAAGAACACGTCGTCGACATTTCCCCGCCGCGTCGTTATGCGGCTCACGTAGATGCCCACGTCCAGCGCATGGAGGGCGTTGGTTATCTCGTAGAGCAGGCCCACGCGGTCGTGGCCGTCGATGTCAATGACGGTATAGAAGTCCGACGCGGCATTGTCGATCTCGACGCGCGAGGGGCGGCGCGGAATCTGGCGCTCGGCGAGTTTCGACGGGGGGCGCTTGCGCGCCACTAGCGCCGCCACGGCCTCCTCCCCGCTGAGCACGCGGTCGAGATCGGAGAAGATGGCCTCCCACTTCGCTTCCGTTAGAATCGGGCCGGAGGTGACGGGATCGGTGATCTGATAGATGTCGATCGCCGTGCCGTCCAGCGTCGTGAACACCGAAGCCGAAACGATGTTGGCGTTGTTCGCCGCCATCACGCCCGCGATCTTCGAGAAGAGCCCCTTCGAGTCGGGCGCGCACACGATCAGCGTCGAGGTCCCGCGCTTGTGCTGCTGCTTCAGGTCGTAGGAGAACGGCTTGCCGTTCAGTTCGCGCCAGATCCGGATGCAGCGCGCGATCCGCTGAGGGCCTATCGAGATAAAGAATCGATTGACCATCTGGGAGAAGAAGCGATCGAGCTCCTCCTCCGGAATCTCTCCCGCCAGCAGCTCCCGGGTATGGGCCTGGCGCTCCACCACCAACTCCTCTTCGTCCAGATCGACCCGCCCCCGTTCGAGCATCGCGTGGGTCCGCTGGTAGGCCAGCTCGAGGAGGCTGCGTTTCCACTCGTTCCAGATATCCGGAGCAACGGCCCGCACGTCGGCGAAGGAGACGAGGTAAAGGAGATTCAGGTTTTCGAGATCGCCGCAGCGGCGGGCGAAGTCGGCGATCAGCCGGAAGTCGTTCACGTCGCGCCGGAACGCGTAGTGGACCATGAGAAGGTGATTCTCGACGAGAAACTCGATCCGGGCGGTCGCCTCCGGCGTGAGCCCCATCCGCGTGCAGACCTCGTGGGCGCGCAGCTTGCCGCGGATGTGATGATCCTTCCCGGTCCCCTTGCCGATATCGTGAAGCAGCAGCGCGAGATAGAGTTCGTGCCGGCTATCGAGAGATGTGACCAGGCTCCGGAGGTGCTCGAACTTATCGCCGGCGCCCCCTTCCTCGAGCTTCTCCAGCTCCAGGATGCCGATGATGCTGTGCACGTCCACCGTGTAGACGTGGAACGCATCGCGCTGCACCTTGCAGACCACCTGGCCGAACTCGGGGATGTAGCGCCCGAGCAGGCGTGTGTTGTTCATGAGCGTGAGAATGCGGTAGATGTCCTTGCCGCCGTCCAGTATCCGGAGGAAACACCTGCTCACCTCGGGGTCCTGGCGGAAGTTCCGGTCTATGCGACGGAGGTTCTCTCTCAGGCGATCGAGCAACGACGACGAGAAGTCGATCCCGTGCTTCTGGGCCAGCTCGAAGGCCTCCATCATCGCCTCGGGGCGCTTCTCGAAGAGATCGTTCTCGGTAAGGCCCAGCGCTCCCTCGTAGATCTTGAAGCCCGGGGCGATAACCCGCTGCCTGAGCCTCGCCATGATCGGCGCGATGCCGCCCCCGCCCTGCAGCAGCGCCGCCCGCTGCACCAGGCGCGTCGAGCATTCGAGCACGTTCCGCGCGTGCAGGTAGTAGTGCTGCATGAAACGTTCCTCGGGCTGCTGGCGCCCGTTCGTGCGGTAGCGGAAGGCCTTGGCGATGGGGTCCTGATACTCGAACTGGATCTGATCGTTGCGCCGGCCCGAAAGGAGGTGGAGCTCGTTTCGGACCCGCCACATGAACTCGATCGATCGCTCGAAGTCCTTGAGCTCGCGCTCGGTCATCACGCCCTTGGCGAGAAGATCGCGGAGGTGATTCACCTTGTAGACCGCCTTCGCGATCCAGAGCGCGGTGTGGTAATCGCGCAAGCCGCCCATCCCCTCCTTCAGGTTGGGTTCCAGCACGAAGATGCTCCCGCCATAGCGCTTATGCCGCTGCTCCGATTCGGCGAGCTTGGCGCGGAAGAAATCCTGCACGTTCTTTCCGATGACGTCCTTGCGGATTCGGGTCTCGAGCTCAGCGGCCAGGAGCGGATCGCCGGCCACGTATCGCGTGTCCATCAGCGAGGTCCGGATCGTGAGGTCCGCCTCTCCCATGCGCACGCAGTCGGCCACCGTGCGCACCGCCGAGCCCACCTGCAGCCCCACGTCCCAGAGAATCAGGAGCACCTGCTCTGTGATGCTCTCGACGTAGCTGTCGACCTTGTAGGAGTAGAGAAACAGGACGTCGATGTCCGAATACGGCGCCATCTTCCCGCGCCCGTAGCCGCCCTGGGCGATGATCGCCAGCCGCCCCTCGAGGTGCGTGTACTTCGCCCGGAAGCCGGCCTCGGCGACGTTCATCAGGGTTCTGAGAAGGGTGTCGATGAGCCGCGTGTTGGCGTTCATGAGCGCGCCGCCCAGGGGAAGCTCGGCGTGCAGGCGGCGAAGAAGCGCGTCCTTTCGCTCGAGGAATATCTTCGCGCGCGCAACGACCTCCTCGTGCGCCCAGGACCCGCCCGGCGGTGGTTGCTCGAGCTCCGCGAGAGGCGAGAGAATCTCGACCTCCTCGGTGCGGCTTACGACTTCTGTGAGAGCAACGGACATCGCTGCAGACTCCGGAGAATCTCCCGCCTGCGGGATCAGGGACCGGGCGAACTCAGCACCGGCAAATCGTCAGAGGGGCGTTTGAAGGGATTCGGCCCCTTTTGGAGCAGCGGATTTCCGGGCGCGGAAGCCGCGGCGTCGCTCCGGACCGGTCGTGGTGGCGGAGCGGGATCCCTCACGGTTCGCGCGGCGGTGGCAGCCGGCGTTTGCTCGACTGTCGTTCGCCCAGCCGTCGTACGCCCGGCCGTCGCTGGCCTGCCTCCAGTACGTCCGCCGACAACGGCCCCCGGCGAGGGGAGCGGCTTCCCGGAACCGGCCGGAGGAATGAGCCCTTCGAGCTGCGAATCGTCGGCCGACGCGAATTCCGGGTGCTGCGCCTCGATCGCCACCAGGCGCACGCGGGCCCGCCGGGCAGCCTCGGTATCCGCGTAGTCCCGCGCAGCCCGCCGGTAGAGCAGATAGGCCCGGCGCGGATCATCGAGATTATAATAGTGAATGTCCGCCAGGCCGACCAGCGCATCGCTCCCCATCGAGCTGTACCGGTAGCTGTCGAGGAGCCGTGTGAAGGCGCTGATCGCCGCGTCGAGATACTCGCGCCGCCGGAAGACACGGTGCCGCTCGTAGTTCACCTCACCCACCATGTAGAGCGCCTCGTCGGCGCGCGGGCCGCCGCGGTCGGTTTCATAGATTCTGCGAAACCGATCCGCGAAACCGTCCCACCGCCCGGTATCCTTGAAGCGATCGGGGTTCTGCAGGAAGGACTCGAACTCGACACGGGTGCGATTGTAGTCGCCGGAGAGATCAACGATGCGGCCATCGGCGGCCAGCGCGGCGCCGCCCATGGGTTGAACCACCAGCACCGGCGCCGTCAGAACGACGGCGCCGGCGAAAACGGCCAGGCAGGCACCCCTTTTCAAGAACCTCCCCCCCCCTCTTCCGGATCGTCTCCGGCAAGCCCTCGCTTCAGGCGATGCAACAGATTCAGCGCCTCGAGGGGGGAGAGGGTGTCGCGGTCGGCCGAGGCTATCTCGTCGCGCAGTCGGTCGGCGGCGGCCGCGGCGGACGAAGCGCCCGGGGGCGGCGGCCCGGTGAAAAGCCCGAGCTGGCCGGCGCGTGCGCTCTCGGGAGCGCTGTGCCCCGCCGCGAGCCGCGGCGATCCCCATTCATCCAGCTCGCCGCGCTCGAGATTGTCGAGCACCTCCCGCGCCCGCTCCACGACCTCGGCCGGCAGCCCCGCGAGGCGCGCGACCTCGATGCCGTAGCTGCGGCTGGTGCCCCCCTCGACGAGCTTCCGGAGGAAGATCACCCGCCCGTTCCACTCCTTCACCGCGATATGGAAGTTCCGCGCGCGCAGCTTCGTGCGCGCCAGATCGGTCAGCTCGTGATAGTGCGTGGGGAAGAGCGGGCGCGCGCCCAGCCGGTCGTGGAGAAACTCGGCGATGGCCCAGGCGATGCTGATCCCGTCGAAGGTCGAGGTGCCGCGGCCGATCTCGTCGAGGATCACGAGGCTCCGATCGGTCGCATGATGAAGGATGTTCGCCGCCTCAATCATCTCGACCATGAACGTGCTGTGGCCGCGGGAGAGGCTGTCACTCGCCCCCACACGCGTGAAGATTCGATCGACGAGGCCGATCCGTGCCGACCGCGCGGGCACGAAGCTCCCCATCTGCGCCATGAGGGCGATGAGGGCCGTCTGGCGGAGCACGGTCGACTTGCCGGCCATGTTAGGGCCGGTGAGAATGAGCAACTGCTGGCTATCGCCGTCGATGTGCACGTCGTTCGGAACGAAGCGCTCGCCGAGGTTGGCGCGCTCGATGACGGGATGACGTCCCTCGATGATCGTGAGCACGCCGCCGGCGTCCACCAGGGGACGCACGTAGCGATGCGCATGCGCCACCTGTGCGAGCGCCGCCAGGGCGTCGAGCCGCGCGATCGCCGCAGCCGTCCCCTGAACCCGCCCCGATTCGGAGCGAAGGCGCCCGTGTATCTCGTCGAAGAGATCTCGCTCAAGCGCGACCGCCTCCTCGTCGGCCGTGAGCACCTTCGATTCCCAGTCCTTCAGCTCCGGTGTGACGTAGCGCTCGGCGTTCGCGAGCGTCTGCCGCCGCTCGTAGTCCGGCGGCACCAGCTGTAGGTTCGACTTCGTGATCTCGATGAAGTAGCCGAAGACCTTGTTGTAGCGGATCTTCAGGTTGCTGATCTTCGTGCGCGCGCGCTCACGCGCCTCCAGCTCTGCGATCCACCCCTTGCCGTGCCCCGAGAGATCACGCAGCTCGTCGAGGCGGGCGTTGTAACCGGGCCGGATCACGCCCCCTTCACGCGCGATGGCGGGCGGCGCCTCGACGATGCTCTGCGCGAGCAGCGCCGCCAGGTCGGGTAGCGGATCGAGAGGGAAGCGGTCCTTCCGGAAGTAATCTGCATCGAGCTGCGAAACCGTATCGAGAATCGCGGGAAGGGCTTCGAGGCTCGCGCGCATCGCGCCGAGATCCCTCGGAGTGGCACGCCCCGCGGCCACGCGCGCGTTGATTCGCTCGAGGTCCGCCAGGCGGGCGAGCTGGTCGCGGAGCGACTCGCGTACCGCAGCCTTGCCGAGAAGCTCCTCCACGGCGTCGAGGCGGCGGTTGATCTCGTCGATCCGGAGGAGCGGGTAGAGCACCCAGCGGCCGAGCGCGCGTGCGCCCATCGCGGTCACCGTGCGGTCGATGGTGGCCAGCAGCGAGCCGTCACGTCGCGTCTCCCGGAGCGTCTGCGTCAGCTCGAGATTCCGGCGCGTCGAATCGTCGAGCACCATGTAGTCGGCCAGCACGTAGGGAACCACGCGGCCGAGATGAGCCACGGCGGTGCACTGGGTCTCCCGGGCGTAAGCCACCAGCGCGCCTGCCGCCCCGAGCGCCGGCGAAAGCCCCTCGCAGCCGAATCCGTCGAGCGATTGCACGGCGAACTGCTCGCAGAGCAGGAGGCGGGCCCGCTCCGGATCGAATGCGGCGCTCTCGATCACGTTGACGCACCGGCCGTCGAGCACGCGCCACCGCGCGCTGAAGCCCTCCGCGGACGCGAGATCCTGCGAGAGAAGCACTTCGCGAGGGTCGATTCTGGCCACCTCTTCGATGGCGGCAGGCTCGTCCTCGACTTCGGTTGCGCGGAACTCCCCCGTCGAGAGATCGAGGCACGCCAGCCCCACCCGGCCCTCCCCCGCGGAAAGTCCCAGCAGGTAGTTGTTCCCCCGCGCCTCCAGGTGCTCGTCCTCGAGCAGCGTGCCGGGCGTGATCACACGGGTGACCTCGCGGCGTACGAGCCCCTGGGCGAAACGGGCGTCCTCCACCTGGTCGCAGACCACGACCTTGTGGCCGCCCGCAACGAGGCGGGAGATGTAGCCGTTCACGGCGTGGTGGGGAACACCGCAGAGTGGAACGGGGTTGTCGCTGTTCTTGTCGCGCGAGGTGAGGGCGATATCGAGCAGCTTCGAGGCGCGCAGCGCATCCTCGTAGAACATCTCGAAGAAGTCGCCCACGCGGTAGAAAAGGATCTCTTCGGGGTAGCGCTCCTTGATCTCCAGGTAGTGCCGCAGCATCGGTGTGGCGGCTGAGCGCGACTTCTGGCCGTTCTGCTTCATCATCAGGGCTCGATTCTGAAATCTACCGCTTTGGCGCGGGGATCAGTTCCCAGGCGCGCCGCTCGTCCGCCTGAAGCATCCCCTCGAGCGGGGAGGCCGTGCCGGCCGCGAGGGGCGTAACGGGCGGCGCGGCCTGAAGGGCGTCGAGCAGCGCGCGGATATCACCCTCGAGATCCGCCTGCGGCCCGTGCGCCAGCCGGAGGCGGCATCGCTCGAGGTGGGCGGCGAGATTTCCCGGATCCAGATCGATGGCCCGCTTCAGGCTTCCGAGGGCGTCGACGACGCGCTGCTTCTTCGCCACGTGGCGTCCGAGCAGAAGATGGATATTCGCGTCGTCCGGGTGCTCACCGGCGAAGCGCCGCAGGATCACCTCCAGCCGGTCGACGTCGCCGATGGCGTAGTGAGCCTGCTCCAGCCTCGGAAACAGCGCCGCGGCGCGCCCCGGATCGGCCTTGAGGATCTTCTCCCACGCCTCCACCGCCTTCTCGCCCTTCCCCTCGAGCAGCGCCGTATCGCCCAGCGCCAGGAGGGCCTGAACGGACCCGGCATGCGCGCCGATCGCCTTCTTGAGCGCCTTGCGCGCGCCGCCGGGATCGTTCTGGGCCAGGAGCTGCCGCGCGCGCGCGGCCATGAGGCGCGCGAGCAGCGCGGGCTGCGGAATACCGTCAAGGCGATCGAGCCGCCGCCGGTTCTCGTAGGCGGCCTCCCAGTGGCCGAGCCGAGCATGCGCCTCGACAGCGGCCGTGAGCGCTTCGCGATCCTTCCGGCGCTTGGCCAGAACCTCGTCGAGAAGCGCCAGGGCTTCCTTCGGGCGGCCGGCCGCCAGCTCGTCGAGGGCGGCGTCGCGGAGCGCCTCGAAGCGGAGACCCGGCGCCAGCCCCTGACGCACGAGCAGGCTCCGGTGCACGCGCAGGGCGCGCTCGGGATCACCGAGGCGGCGGATGATGCGGCCGAGGGACAGGTAGGTTTCGATGCGGGCGGAGTTCTGCTCGGCGGCGGCCCGCAGCGCTTTCGAGGCCGCCTCGAGATCGCCCCCGAGAAGCGCGCCCACGGCGTTCCGGTAGGCGTCGAACTCGAGGTCGCGAGACCTGGCGGCGCGGCGCCGGGCCGCCAGCACGGCCCCGACGAGGCCGGCCAGGAGCAGGAAGATCGCCAGCGGGGCCCAGATCTCCCAGCTTGCGCTATCGAGGCCTTGCAGCACCCGATCCCTCCCGATCGCTGTGAACGAATTGGAAGATGAAAAAGTCGCGGCCCTCAGGCCGCGGGCGTGTCACCGGCGCCGGCGGGAGGATCCGCCGCGGCGCCGTCTTGCGTGAAAGCGGCCACGGAGGTCACGGGCGCCTTCTCGGCGGAGAGGGGCATGTTGCGCAGATCGTTCAGCTCCCGCTCCAGCACCTTGATGCGCTTGGTGAACCCGCGCCGCGCGAGGCCGCCGGCGACGAGCTGGCCGAGGAAGACGAGGAAGGTCAGCGCGGCGCCCACCGCCGCGGAGATCAGCACGAGCTCCCAGAGCTCGACGTCCAGCGTCTGCCACCCTCCCGGAAGCTCGAGGCTCAATGCCTGGTTGTTGTTCCGCGCAAACTGGATCCCGAAGTAGAGGACGGAAAAGAACAGTGCAATTCCCACCAACCCCTTCACGAGTCTCATCTGGCTCCTCCGCTGCGCATCCCGCGCTGTTCTCGAGTCGGTTACTTGCCGTCCCCGGGCTTGTAGTTCACGCGCTCCTTCAACTCCTTTCCCACCTTGAAGAAGGGAGTGCGTTTGGCCGGGATTGAAACGATATCGCCGGTCTTGGGATTGCGCCCTTCCCGGGACTCCCGAAGCTTCACCTGGAAGCTCCCGAAACCACGAATTTCGATCCGGTCTCCGCGCTTGAGCGCCTCGGACATGCTCTCGAAGACCGAATTCACGATCATCTCGGTATCCTTCTTGGAAACGTGTGACATCCGTTCCGCGACTTTGGATACCAGATCGCTCTTGGTCATGTTGGTCTCCTTGTCCCGATTGGCCCGGCTAGTGTGTGGGCGGAACAAACAGATAGCTTAGATGAAACGACGGCAACTGCGCCCGCTTCAGAAGCCCATCCACCTGCTGGCCGAAGAACATGTCAACGAACGAATCGAAGCGCCGCTCCGGATAGAGGACCGCGGGCTCGCCCTCGATCCCGCCGAGTTCACCAGCCATCTTCACCGCCGCCTCGAGCCCGCCGAGATCGTCGACGAATCCGTAGGCGAGCGCCTGCTCACCCGAAAAGACACGGCCGTCGGCGTAGGGAAGTATGGCGTCACGCTCCATCTCGCGCCCCTCGACAATGGCCATCACGAACTGATCGTAGACATTATCGATGAGCCCTTGCATCAGCTGCTTTTCCTTCTCGGTGAGGTCCCGAACCGGGCTGCCGATGTCCTTGAACTCGCCGCTCTTCACGACCGCCTGCTTCACGCCGATCTTGTCGAGAAGCTGGGCGAAGTTGGGAAACTCGGCGATGACGCCGATGCTTCCGGTGATGGTCCCCGGATTGGCGACGATCTTGTCGGCCGCGGCCGCGACGTAGTATCCGCCCGAGGCCGCCACGTCGGCAAGCGACGCCACCACGTGCTTCTCTTCCGAAACCTCGAGGATCTTGTCGTAGATCTCCTGGGAGGGGCCGACGCTCCCCCCGGGGCTCGAGATCCGCACCACGACCGCCTTCACGGACGGGTTGTCCTTGAAGGCCTCGAGCTGCTCGATGATTTTGTCGGACTCGACATCGAGGCCGATGATCCCCTCGATGGGGACGACCCCGACCTTGTCACGGCCGACCATGAGCCGCGGCATGGGTGACGATGCCCGCCGCACCAGCGCCAGCCCCGCCGCCGCGAAGGCGCCGACGATCAGGAGCGTGGCGACGATGGCCAGAAAGGTGGATCGCTTTTTCATGACTCCTCCGGACCGTCACCGCCCTCCTTCGGATCGCCAGCACTCTCCTCCGGACCGTTACCGCTCCCCTCCCCGCCGGGCGTGATGAGCGATTCGAGTGTTCTTCCGGTCTCGGCCAGCTTCTCGCGAAGGACGTCGCCGAGCCTCGACGTGCTGCCTCCCTCGCGCGGCTGCGCGGCAACCTGCTTGAGTGCATCCCTCGCTTCCTTGTCATCGAAGGCGCGGATCGAGAGGCCGATCTTCTGCTCGCCGGGCTCCAGTTTCAGCACCACGGCCTGCACCTCTTCGCCGACGTTCACAACCTTCTTCGGGTCTTCCACGCGCTCCTTCGCCAGCTCGGAGAGATAGATGAGCCCTTCGATGCCCTCCTCGAGCTGCACGAACACGCCGAAGTCGGCGATGCTCGTCACCGTGCCCTTGACCTCGGTGCCGACCGGGTAGCGCGCCTCAATGTTCTCCCACGGGTTCTTCTCGAGCTGCTTGATCCCCAGCGAGAACCGCTCGTTCTCCTTGTCGATCTTGAGCACGATGGCCTCGACCTCATCCCCCTTCTTGAAGACATCCGAGGGATGCTTCACGCGCTGGGTCCAGGAGATGTCGCTGATGTGCACCAGCCCGTCGATGCCTTCGTCGACCCCCACGAACACGCCGAAGTTGGTGATGTTCTTGACCTGGCCCCGCACGTGGGCGCCCACCGCGACCTACGACACGACGAGCGTCAAGGGGTTCTCATCGACCTGCTTCATGCCGAGGCTGATGCGCTTCTGCTTGGTGTCGATGTCGAGCACGGCCGCCTCGACGTTGTCGCCGACGTTCACGACCTTCGAGGGGTGCTTCACGCGCTTGGTCCAGCTCATCTCCGAGACGTGGATGAGCCCCTCGATCCCCGGCTCCAGCTCAACGAAAGCGCCGTAGTCGGTGAGGCTCACCACCCGGCCCGTCAGCCGGCTGCCGACGGGGAAACGCTCGGCCGCGGTCGCCCAGGGATCTTCCAGGAGCTGCTTGTAGCCGAGCGAGACACGCTGGGTCTCGGGGTCGAACTTGAGCACCTTCACCCGGACCTGATCGCTGACGTTGAACAGCTCCGAGGGGTGGTTCACCCGGCCCCAGGACATGTCGGTGATGTGCAGCAGCCCGTCGATGCCCCCGAGGTCGATGAACGCGCCGTACTCGGTGATGTTCTTGACGACGCCCTCGCGAATGATCCCCTCGCGGAGCTCCGCCAGCGTCTTCTCACGCATCGTCGCGCGCTCCGTCTCGAGCAGGACTCGCCGGGAGAGCACGATGTTGCCGCGCTTCTTGTTGAACTTGATGACCTTGAACTTGAAACGCTTCCCGATGAGCTTCTCGAGGTTCCGGACGGGGCGCAGGTCAACCTGCGAGCCCGGAAGGAAGGCTTTCACGCCGATATCGACGGAGAGGCCGCCCTTGACCTTGGCCACGATCTCACCCTCGACCACCTCGCCCTCGGAGCAGGCCTTGCTGATCTCGTCCCAGATCTTCATCCGGTCGGCCTTCTCCTTCGAGAGGAGCACCGTGCCTTCGTCGTCTTCCTTCAGCTCGACGAGCACATCGACGATGTCCCCCTCCGCGAGGGTGACCTGACCCCGCTCGTCGGCGAACTCATGCTTGGGAATCTGCCCCTCTGACTTGTAGCCGATGTCCACGACGACGAAGTCCTTGGTGACCTTGATGACCCTCCCCTTGGTGATCTCGCCCTCGCTGATAGGCTTCGTCTTGAGGCTCTCCTCGAAGAGCTCCGCGAAGCTCGCCGCCTCGCCTTCGGGAGCCGCCGCTCCTGCTGCTGTCTGCGTTTTCGTGTCTTCCATGCCTCTGGGTACCCCTTTCATTAGGATTTGGCGGCCCGGGGCCGCTTTCATTCTTCCCTTCACCGGCGCTCTGCTAGCGCGGCGCAATCAAACGCTCGAGCGTCGCGGCGAAGCCCGGATAGGAGGTGGCCACCATGGCCGAATCCTCTATCACGGTTTCGCCTTCCGCTGCCAGGGCAGCCACCGCCAGTGACATGGCCACGCGATGGTCGCCGTGAGAACGGCAGCGCGCTCCCGCGAGGGGGCCTCCCCCCTCGATGTCCACACCATCCGGGAGCGCGTGGACACGCACCCCCAGCTTTCCCAGCTCCGCGGCCATCACCGCGATGCGATCAGATTCCTTCGCGCGAAGCTCCGCGGCGTTCCGGATGCGTGTCACGCCCTTCGCGCGGGCCGCCGCGACACAGAGTATCGGAAACTCGTCGATCGCCCGGACCACGAGTTCGGGGTCGGTGATCTCGACCGCCGAGAGATCGCTCCCGCGCGCGATCAGATCCGCGACGGGCTCCCCGCCGGCTTCGCCGGCGGCGACTACCTCTATCTGCGCGCCCATGCGCCGAAGGATGTCCAGCACACCGGTGCGGGTCGGGTTCACGCCGACCCGGTTCACCCGGACTTCCCCTCCGGGAGTCACGAGCGCGGCGACAAGCCAGAAAGCCGCGGACGAAAGGTCTCCCGGAACTTCCACCGTGCGCCCGTGCAGCCGGGGCCCGCCGCGAAGCGACACCCGCGGCCCCTCCACCCGCAATTCGGCGCCGAAAGCCGCGAGCATGCGCTCGGTGTGATCCCGCGAGGGAGCGGGCTCGGAAACCGTTGTCACCCCGCCCGCGTAGAGGCCCGCGAGGAGAACCGCCGACTTCACCTGTGCGCTCGCCACGGGCGAAACGTGATCGATGGCGCGGAGCGCTTCACCCCCGGCCGGGCCCCGTATGCGAAGCGGCGGCAGAACCTCGCCCGCCTCGCCGCCGTCCCCCTCCACATGCGCGCCCATGCGCCGGAGCGGCTCGGCCACCCGCCGCATGGGGCGGCGCGATAGCGACGCATCGCCGATGAGCGTCGATTCGAAGGGCTGGCCCGCGAGCACGCCGGCCAGAAGGCGCATGGCCGTGCCCGAGTTGCCGCAGTCGATGGGCGCGGCCGGGGCGCGCAGCCCGCGGAGCCCGGCGCCGGTGACCCTGACCACGCGGGATCCCTGCGCGCTCTCTTCCTCGATGATCGCCACGCCCATCGCGCGAAAGGCGTCGACGGTGCGGCGGTTGTCCTCGCCGGGGGAGAGGTTCGTGACGCGCGTTTCCCCCTCGGCCAGCGCTCCCAGGATGATCGCCCGGTGCGAGATCGACTTGTCGCCGGGAACGGATACCTCGCCCCGGATGGCGGCTCCGCCCTTCACGCGGAGCAGATCGGCCGTCTTCGCGCCGGTCATCGTTTCCTTTTGCGCCCCGCGCCTGGCCGGCTCTTCGCCGTCGTTTGCCCTTTAATCGTTTGCCTTTTGATAGTCGGCCTTTTAATCGTGCGCTTGTCGAGCGCGCGCCTGCGCTCGCGCGCCAGCGTGAAAGCCGCGGCGAGGCGGCGTCCGTCCTGCTTGTCGACGGCCTCCCGGATCGATTCGAGCTCTATGAGCACCGCGTCGATTCCCGCCAGGACGGACTCGCGGTTGGCGAGCACAATGTCGCGCCACATGTCCGGATGGCTCGCCGCTATTCGCGTGAAGTCCCGGAACCCGCCTCCCGCGTAATCGAGGGCATCCTTGCGCGTTGCCGTGACCGCGTTCACGAGCGCGTAGGCCACCACGTGCGGCAGGTGGCTGACGGCGCCGAGAATGCGATCGTGCTCTCCGGCGTCCATTTCGATCACCCGCGCGCCCGTCGCGCGCCACAGGCGCCGGACCTTCGCCAGCGCCCCGGCGCTGGTGCGAGGCGTGGGCGTCAGGATGCAGCGCGAACCCTCGAAGAGATCGGCAGCAGCCGCGGCCGCGCCCGAGTCTTCCGTTCCCGCGATCGGATGGCCCGCGACGAGGTGGGCATGCGCCGGGATGAGCGGCTCGAGGTCGCGAAGCACACTCGCCTTGGTCGAGCCCACGTCGGTCACGATGGCGCCCGGCATGAGCTCGGGCGCGATCGCTTCGCCCACTTCGGCCAGCGCCCCCACCGGGGTGGCCAGCACGACGAGATTCGCGTCGCGCACTCCCTTGCCGGGATCGCGCGTGACCCGATCGACGATCCCGCGCCGACGCGCCAGCGCGAGGTTGGCGGCGCCGCGACCGACGCCCACAATCTCGCCCACGAGCTGCGCTCGCCGCAGGGCCATCGCGAGCGATCCGCCGATGAGCCCGACGCCGATGATCGTCATCCGCGGGAAGAGCGGCCCGGAGGCCGCCTTCGAACCACGCCTCACTGGATCACCTCGCCGAGCTCGGCCAGGAAGCGCGTGTTCTCCTCCGGTGTCCCCACGGTCACCCGGATGGTGCCAGGGAGATCGTAGCTGTCCATCGGGCGCACGATGACGCCCCGGCGCAGCAGGCGATCGTAGACCGCCTTGCCGTCTCCCCCGGGAAGGTGCAGCAGCAGGAAGTTCGCCTGGCTGCGGGTGTAGCGCACGCCCATCGCGTCGAGCGCCTTGTAGATCCGGGCGAGCTGCTCGCGGTTGTTCTCCACCGAAACCCGCAGGTGCGCGTCGTCATCGAGCGCCGCCAGGGCGCCGACCTGGGCCAGCCAGTTCACGTTGAACGGCTGACGGACCCGGTGCAGGTAATCGATGAGCCGCGGGTGCCCGACCCCGTAACCGATGCGCAGCCCAGCCAGCCCGTAGCACTTCGAGAAGGTCCTGAGCGTGAGCAGGATCTTCCCCGAGTCGTGGTACTGGAGCGAGTCGACCCGCTGGGGATCGTCCATGTACTCGAAGTAGGCCTCGTCCACGGCGACGAGCACGCCGTCGGGGAGGTCCCTCAGGAAGGCCTCGAAGGCGTCCTTCCGCACCGCGGTGCCCGTCGGATTGTTCGGATTGCAGACGAAGACGATCTTCGTGCGCGGCGTGACGGCCCGCGCCATCGCCGGGAGATCGTGCGTGAGGTCTTTCAGTGGCACCGGCACACCCAACCCGCCCGCCGCCTGGACCACCAGCGGGTAGATGGCGAAGGAGGGGTGGGCGAATACAGCTTCGTCGCCCGGGAGCATGAAGCCACGCACCACCAGTTCGATGATCTCGTTCGAGCCGTTGCCGAGCACGATGCCGTTGGCGCCGACGCCGAGCCGCGCGGCGATCTTGTGCACGAGCCTGTAGGCGCTGCCGTCGGGATAGCGGTGAAGCCCGCGGAGCGCCTCGGCGATGGCTGCGACGGCCCTGGGCGACGGGCCCATGGAGCTCTCGTTGGAGGCGAGCTTGATCGAGTCGCTGATTCCCAGCTCGCGCTCCAGCTCCTCCATGGGCTTGCCGGGCGCGTAGGGAACCAGCGTCTTCAGCGCCTCGTTGACGAGGGCATCGACCTTCCGGGCGATTGCGTCGCCGTTCTTGTAGTCGCTCTTCATAATCCCTAGCCCGCCCTCGGGTAGCTTCCGAGGACCTTCAAAAAGAAGCAGCGTTTCTCGACTTCCTTGAGCGCCTTCTTCACCGCCGGTTCGGCGAGGTGCCCCTGCAGATCGAGGAAGAAGATGTACTCCCAGGCCTGGTTTTTCATCGGGCGGCTCTCGATCTTCGAAAGGTTCACCCGGTTGCGCGCGAACACCTCGAGCACGTTGTAGAGGGCGCCCACTTCGTCCTTCTTGATCGAGAACATGAGCGAGGTCACGTCGTGCTTGCTCCGGGGCGGCGTCTCGTGGCCGATGACCAGGAAGCGGGTGACGTTGTTCACGTTGTCCTCGACCTTGCTCTGCACGACCTTGAGTCCGTAGTAGTCGCCGGCGAACTCACTGGAGATCGCGGCAGTCGTGGGATCTTCCTTCGCCGCCTGCGCCGCCGCGGAGGTCGAGTGAACCTCGAGCCGGGGAACGTTCGGGAGATTGCGGTCGAGCCACTTGCGGCACTGCGCGAGCGCCTGGGGGTGCGAGACGACCCGGGCGACGTCTTCCAGCTTGCCCGATTGCGAGAGGAGGTCGTGGCTGATGGGAAGCACGATCTCGGCGAAGATGGTGAGATCGCTCGTCACGAAGAGATCGAGCGTGTGGCTCACGACTCCCTCGGTGGAGTTCTCGACGGGGACCACGCCGTACTCGGCCTGGCGCCGCTCGACGGCGTCGAAGACGTCGGCGATGCCGGCGCGCGGGACGTGCTGGGCCGATCCGCCGAATTGCCGGAGCGAGGCCAGGTGCGTGAAGGTGGCTTCAGGGCCGAAGTAGGCGACCTTGAGCGGGCGCTCGAGGGATCGCGAGGCGCTGACGATCTCGCGGAAGACCGCCCGGACCCCCTCGTTGGGAAAGGGCCCCTCATTGGCGGCGGTGAGGCGCTTGAAAATCTCGCGTTCGCGGCTGGGGATGTAGACGGTGCGGCGAGAGCGGGACTTGACCTTCCCGATCTCGGCGGCGAGCTTGGCGCGGGCGTTGAGAAGCTTCAGGACCTTCAGATCGACGTCGTCGATGCGTTCGCGAAGGCCCTGAATTTCCTGGTTGTCCGTCCGGGAGTTCTTTCCGGAGCCTTTGGGGTTCACAGGCAGTTCGGTCTTCCAACCTCCCGACCCGGCGATGGCGCAGGGAAGTGCCCGGGATCCTTTGGTTTTCGAGCATGCTCGAGGGATCGCCAGGCGTCGGCGGCGGCCGACTCGGTGACAGCCGGGGAACCTACCCCAGAGTCCTCCGAAAATCAAATTAATTTTTATTTTTCAAGAGCTTACGGGCTGATAAGAGGGACTGTCCCACTTAAGGGGCGGAGACAAAAAAAGGGTGAGCCTGCTGGGGGGGAGGTTGGCACAGGCTCACCCTCGATGCCGGATGGAAAGACCGGAAGCCTTGACCCGGGTGCTCCTCCACGGAATCGCCGGCCCCTGGCCCTCCACCCGACAATCAAGCGTTGACTACTTCGCCCGCGGCGGGCAGCGACACGCGCCAGCCCGCGGTGCGAGCGTGTAGTGATTTCACAACATCCTAGGTCCGTGCCGCTGGCGCTGTCAAGCAGATTCCGGCAGCATTGGAATGTCCTGTGGATAACGCGCCGAAGTCCTTTTAAAGTCAAGTTATTCCAATACCTTAGGAGATGTCCGGGCTGTGGGCACGCGGCCCTCCGGGCTGTGGAAGGGAGCGCCCGCCGCCCCACGCGCAAGCGTGTAGCCCCTCGCGCCCGACGATCGCCCGTTGGTTTGACAGGTCACAGGGTGCATGGTACCCGGAACTCAATTGACGCTGGACGCGCCCGCCCAGACGCGCCTACAAGAATTGCCCCGGGCCTCTCGCCCGAACTTCTCGAGGAACCTCCAGGCCATGAAGCTTGTTGTGCTTACCGGCGGCATCGCGTCCGGCAAGTCGGCCGTGTGCGCCACGCTCGCGGAGATGGGGGTGCCCATCATCGACGCGGACCGCATCGCCCGCGAGGTCGTGGAGCCGGGCCGGGATGCGCATCGTGAAATCGTGGAGGCCTTCGGCGAGGCCGTCCTGCGGCCCGACGGCCAGGTCGATCGCGAGAAGCTCGGGAAGATCATCTTCTCCGATCCCGAACGCCGCGCCCTCCTCGAGCGCATCACCCACCCTCGCATCGGCGTCCGCATTGCCGAGCGGGTCGCAGAGCACGCCGCCGGGGGCGCGCAGGCCGTTGTGCTGGACATTCCCCTCTATCTCGAGAACCTGGAGCGGGGCAGCGGCGCCCCGCTCCCAGCCGACGCCATCCTGGTAGTGCACGTCGACCCGGAAACCCAGCTCCGCCGGCTCATGGCGCGCGACGACCTGTCGCGCCCGGAGGCGCTGGCGCGGATCGAGGCCCAGCTGCCGCTCGACGAGAAGGCCGGGATGGCTGATTACGTGATCGACAATTCAGGTGAGCCCGGGGAGACGGCGCGGCAGGCGCGATCAGTCTGGGAGCGGGTGACAGGCGGCGACGGCGACGAGAAGGCACTGGAGGGGCAGCAGGGCGGGAGCCGGTAGAATGCCCTTCAACCCCGCCTCCGCCGGAAAGAGCTACCCGTCGAATACCGTTCGGGTCCAGGGGGAATCGATCGAGCAGTTCATCCGGGCGCTCGGAGAAAACAACCCCTACTTTGTCGATCCGAAGCGCCGCGGCGGCGTCATCGCGCCCCCGCTCTACGCAGCCCGCCTGGCCATTCCCGCCCTCGCCCGCGCTGTCGCCGACCCCGAGCTTGGTGTACCGGCGGAGGAACTGATCCCCGTCGCCTGCGAATTGAATCTGGCGCGGCCCGTGCGGCCGGGGCGCGACGTTGTTCTCTCGGCCGGTTTCGGCGATATCGAGCAGGACGAACGCGGCGAGGTCATCTCGCTCAGGCTCCAGGGGACGCGTCGTCTCGGCGTTCTCGTTTTTCTCTACGAGCTGCGCCTCCTGCACCCCCGCGCATCCGGCGCGCCCGCGCCGCCGCCCCCCGCTACTCACTTCCTCCGCCCGCCCCTCGCCTTCCGCGCCCGCTACACGGCCATCGCGCCGTCATGCATGGGCGAGGCCGGCGGCGCAGCGCCATCCATCCCGCCCGATGCCCTGCTCTCCCCCTTCCTCGGGCTCGCCCACGCGGCCCGGACCGTCATCGACACGAGCCTCAAGCGCGATCCCTCGCAGCTCAAGCGCATCAGGGTCCGCCCCGTGCGGCCCGTCGAGGCCGGCGAGCCGCTCACAGTCGCGGGCTGGATCATAGAGACCAGGCGGGCGACCACTTTCATGGGATTCGAGATACTGGGAGAGGACGGCGGGCTCGTGATGGCCGAGGGGGTGGCCGAGGTGATTCTCAAGTAGGCTGGGCCTGCTGCTCAGCGCTTGCCGAGCCCGTCGATGAAGACGTCGACAACCGTTTCCGCCACCTTCTGGTAGGTCTTCACGTCGCGCGCCTTCAGCGTGTTCAGGACATATCCCGTCAGTATCAGCTCGATTGCCCCGAGGAAGCTGTAGGCCGACAGACTGGGATCGACGTCAGCCCGCAGATCACCGCACGCCTGCCCGTCCCTGATCATTCCCTCGAGCAGCCGGAAGGCCTCATTGAACTCCTCGATATGGGAATCCTGGAGGAACTTGCTCGAGCGCGCGATCTCGAGGATCAGCACCTCCATCAGCTCCGGTCTCAGGTTGTAGGAGTTGAGCAGATAGAAACAGATGCTGGTGAACTTCTCCCGGGTGGTGATCGGCGCCTCGCGGTAGAGGCGGATGACGTCGAGAAACGCGCTCCAACGCTCGCGGAAGATGCTGCTCAGCACCTCTTCCTTGTTCTTGAAGTAGTGATAGACGAGGCCGTAGGCGATGCCCGCCTCTTCGGCGATATCCGAAACGCGGGATCGGTGGTAGCCGTTCTTCGCAAAGACCTTGATCGCCGCGTCGAGGATGAGCGTGCGCTTGTCGATGGGTTGCGACTGGGCCATGGGCGTTGTCCACCGGCGGCGGCAGGCGGTTGAAAGGGCAAGACGGGCAACAGTCTACGAGTGTTGACTGGATTGTCAATCGAGCCGGCAGCCGGGCGGTAGGACAATCGGAGTGCCTCAGGGCGCGATGGCGCGGACGACGTACGCCTCGTTCCCGAAGGCCACCGGGAAGCGGTCGAGCGCGTCGAAACTGGCGGTGTCGACGGGGGCGCCGTCAGGCGAACCGTGCGGGACGACCGCGTAGATCCGCCGCCCCTCTCCCTCGAACTCCGCCGCGATCTCGATGAAGCGTTCCGGCGGAAGCGCGGCGTAGTTCGCGCCCAGGCGGCGCGCGTCGCCGTCATACCCAAGCTTCCGCATCCGGCGGATCCATTCGCGCCGGAACGCCGGATCGAAGAACATCTGCGTGCCGTCCTTCCAGTCGCCGTAACTCGCGCGTTCGGACTCAACCCTGAAGCCGGAGAGATCCGGCGGCACGATGAACACGTCCCGCCGGTCGGTGTTGCCCCTCGCCCAGTACTGCACGTCTCTCCAGTGGCGGTCCTGCACGTCCTTCAGATCCAGCCCGTCGATGTTCCAGAGCAGCATCGCCAGGGCCACCGTGACGAACGCCCCCACGCAGTAGGCGGCGCCGGGCCCCTTGCGGCGCACTGCCACGTGACCCAGGAGGACGATGGCCAGCGCCGCCGCGCCGAAGTACGCCTGGCGCGCCTCGACGGCCCGGTAGAGAGGATCCCGAAGGGGATGAGCCCCGCCACGAGCTGGGCCGCGAGCCCCCGGTTCTCACGCAGTTCCGCCAGGATGAAGTTCGCCGCGTAGATCGCCGCCAGGAAGACGAGGAACTTGAAGCTCCGGAAGAGCTGAAGCTGGATCACCCCGTAGGTCGGATAAAGCTCGGTAAAGAGAGTTCCCAGCAGGAACATGACGAGAACGGCGGCGGTGGCAGAGCGAACGACGCGGTGCTTTCCGAAGCTCGGCGGGCGCCGCCAGCTCAGGAAGAACAGCCCCATGACGATGGCCGCGCGCAGGAAGAGCCATCCGTTGAACCAGAACGGAAAGGCGTGATCGGAGTTGCGCACCTGCATGAGGGCGAGCCACTCCTGATCGATCTCGAAGAAGCTCGCGCCGTCCGGAACATACAGCAACCGCCATGCCAGCACGGGCGCCGCGGCCAGGGTGAAGATCCCGATGCAGCCCAGAAAGCGCCTGAAGCCGATGGTGCGCAGCGCGGGAATCGTTGCCGCGAGCAGCATCACGAAGGTGTAGAGCGCCGAGAGCGGGTGAATGAGAAAGGAGAAGCCCTGCAGGAAGTATGACGTCCGGTAGCGTTCTTTCAGAAAGTAGTAGAGGGCGAAGAGCAGAACGGGTGTGGCGACGAGGCGCGTGTTCAGCAAGGGATCGATGGTCTTCACACCACCCAGCGTCGGGGCGCTGAAGAGAAAAAAGAACATCGAAAGAAAAGCCACGTCTACGCGGCCGAAGAGCGCCATCGCGACGAGGTACACCGCCAGGAAAGTGGCGTAGAGGGCGGCGAGGTAAAAGAGAAAGAACAGCACCTGGATGGAAACCCCGGTCGCATCGACCAGCAGCGCGAGAAGCTCCCAGAAGAACGTGTAGTTAAAGGCTTTCTGCGCCAGAAGATAGTCGCCCGGGTAGAGCTCGGGGTTGATCGAGGCTTTCAGGAACGGCACCGTGATGGAGTGATCCGAGACGCCGTAGTAGTAGCCGTTCGTGCTGAAGATGGAGACGGCGCTGAAAAGGAGGATGGCGACCGCGATGGCGGCCGTTCGCTGCCGCGCGGTTCGCGGATGCACTGAATCCATGAGCGCGCGGATCCGATCAGTCATCGAGCCTCAGCCGCCCTTGAGGGCGTCGAGCCCTTTCCGAAGTGATGCGATGAACTTTCCCGCGGCGGCAAGGCCCGCAGGGCCGGGGCCGGCCTTCTCCCAGCAGTCGATGAGCGCCGACCCGACAATCACGCCATCGGCCGCGCGGCCGAGTTCCGCGGCATGCGCCGGCGTCGAGACGCCGAAACCCACGCAGAGCGGCTTGTCGGTGAGCTTCCGGATCTGGCTCAGCCGGCGGGGCAAGTCGGCGGCGAGCTTCTGGCGCGAGCCCGTGACCCCCGTGAGCGAAACGTAGTAGAGAAATCCGCGGGAGCGCTCACCGATCATGCGCACGCGATCGTCGGGGCTTGTCGGCGCCACCAGCTGCACGGCGTCCAGGCCGGCGGCTGCGGCCCTGTCGTAGAAGGCGCCCCCTTCGTCCACCGGCAGGTCGGGCACGATGAAGCCGTCGACCCCGGCGGCGCGCGC
>JAUYMQ010000249.1 GCA_030698575.1 Deltaproteobacteria bacterium | reverse complement strand
GAAGCGGGCGCCGCCGTGCGCGTGGTCACCCCGCGCGAGAGCAGCGACCTGCCCGAAGCGGATACCGTCGACGGCCTCCCGGTCCGCCGTATCACCTACCCTTCGGTGAAGGGGCTCGGCGCCGCCGTGCTGCTCTCGCGCATCTTCTCCGATCTCGTCCGCGGAGCGGATGATGTGATTCATGTGCACATTCCGGGCCCCATGCTCATACCCGCGGTCGCCGCGGGGCGCGTCCGGGGCGTGCCGGTGGTGCTCAAGTTTGCCAATCTCTCCCCCGAGCGAGGGATCTGGGTGGATCTGCCGGCCTCGCGCCTCCGGGGCTGGCCCATCGAGGCGGCCACGCGCCGGGTCGACGGCGTCGTGGCGATCTCGAGCCGCATCGCCCGGGCCGCCGAGGAGGGCGGGTGGCCGACGGTGGCGCGCATCCCGAACGGCATTGACCCGCGGATCTTCGACAGGTCGTTTCCGCCGCGGGCCAACGCGCGCCGCAGCCTTCACGTCGAAGGTGAGCCGGTGGTGCTCTTCGTGGGGCGGCTGTCCTACCAGAAAGGCGTCGACGTGCTGCTGGAGGCGTGGGCGCGGTTCAGGCGCCGCAGACCCCGGGCGCACCTCGTGCTCCTCGGCGAGGGTCCGGAGGCCGCCGCGCTCCAGAGACAGGCCGAGGCCCTCGGCATAGCCGCCTCGGTGGACTTCCGGGGGCTCCGCCGGGACGCGGGGCCCCACTATGCGGCCGCCGATATTTTTGTGTTACCGTCTCGTTACGAGGGATTTCCGAACGTAATGCTTGAGGCCATGTCGGCCGGCCTCCCCGTCGTTGCGTCCAGGGTTTCGGGAACGGAGGACGCCATCGACAACGGACGGAACGGGCTCCTGGTGCCTCCAGGGGAGCCCCAGCCCCTCGCCGACGCGCTCTTCGAACTGGCGAGCGGACCCGAGCGGGCCCGGGCGCTGGGGCATGAAGCGCGAAAGACCGTGGAGAGTAGTTACCACATCAGGGCGGTGGCGGAGCAGACGATGGCCTTCTACGCGCGTCTAGGGAGCCGGAGGTAGCCATGGCAGGTGCAGCGCGGGGACTCCGCGGAAAGAGCGTCCTGGTGACGGGCGCGTGCGGCTTCATCGGAAGCCATCTTGTCGAGCGTCTCGTGCGCGAGGGCGCCCGGGTCACCGCATTCATTCGCTACACCTCGAGGGGAGACGTGGGGCTCCTGCGCTTCACGCCTCCGGAGGTGCGGAACGAGTTCGAGATCGTGGCGGGCGATCTGAGGGATCCTGACGCCGTCCGGGCGGCCTGCGCGCGCCAGACGATTGTTTTCCATCTGGGCGCGCTCATCGCCATTCCTTATTCCTACCAGCATCCCCGGGAGGTGACCGAGACGAACGTCCTGGGAACGCTCAACGTGCTCGAAGGCGCCAGGGCCCACGACGTGGGGCGTGTGATCCATACCTCCACCAGCGAGGTCTACGGCACCGCGCAGCGCGTGCCCATCGACGAGGATCACCCGCGCGCAGCCCAGAGCCCTTACGCCGCCAGCAAGACAGGCGCCGATCAACTGGCGCGGGCGTACCACCGGTCGTTCGGCACCCCGGTCGTCACGCTCAGGCCTTTCAACACCTACGGCCCCCGGCAGTCGGATCGGGCCGTGATACCCACGATCATCGCGCAGGCGCTGGCCTCCGACGTGGTGCGGCTGGGCTCGCTCACGCCCACGCGCGATCTCACTTTCGTGCTCGACACGGTGGACGGTTTCATTCGCTGCGCCACGGCGGCGAAAGCCGTCGGCGAGGAGATCAACCTCGGGACCGGGGAAGAGATCTCGATCGGCGATCTCGCGAAGAAGATCATCGCGGCTGCGGGGCGGCCCGTCCGAATCGTCCAGGACAAGGGGCGCGTGCGTCCCCCGAAGAGCGAGGTTGAAAGGCTGATCTCGGATCACCGGAAAGCGCGGCGCCTGCTGGGCTGGCGGCCCACGGTGAGCCTCGAGAAGGGGCTACGGGAAACCATCGCATTTGTCGAAAAGAACATGGATCTCTACATGCCGGGAGCGTACCGGACCTAGCGGGCCGTCGCCGCGTGCGAGGCCGGCGGCGCGGGCCGGCCGACCCGGCCTGAAATGGCAGGAGCCATGAAGCGAATCCCATGAAGCGTATCAAGGTCTGCCATATCGTCTATTCGCTCCAGCTCGGCGGCGCCGAGCGGGTGGTGACGGACTACGCTCTGCACCACGATCGCCGGGTCTATGAGCCGATTGTCGTGGCGCTCACGCAGGGCGGCCCGCTGGAGGAAGATCTTGGGGACGCGGGCGTCAAGACCTACATCCTCGGCAAGCGCCTGGGTTTCGACCCGCGCGTGATCCTGAAGCTCGCCCGGATCCTG
This sequence comes from Deltaproteobacteria bacterium, assembly GCA_030698575.1. GTDB lineage: Bacteria > JAUYMQ01 > JAUYMQ01 > JAUYMQ01 > JAUYMQ01 > JAUYMQ01. Next base: position 199 of record JAUYMQ010000249.1, on the reverse strand, counting down.
CGCGAGGAAGGGGTGGGCATCGTCCACGTGCACACCCCGCTGGCCAACAACTGGGGCGTTCCCGCCGCGCTGCTTTCCGGCGTCCGCACGGTCATCCGGACCGAGCACGGACTTTTCCGGAAGGAGCGGCAGTTCTACTATTTCATCAACGCGGTTCTGGGCCTCTTCAACCGCCGCATCCTCGCCTGCTCGAACCGCG
>JAUYMQ010000449.1 GCA_030698575.1 Deltaproteobacteria bacterium | reverse complement strand
CGGGTGAACTGCATCGCGCCGGGGCTCATCGAGACGGCCTTCGCGAGCGCGCTGATCAACACCCCCGAGATCTACCAGGAGGCGCTCAAGATGATCCCCCTGGGCAGGCACGGCCAGCCGGATGAGATCGCCGGGGCGGCGCTCTATCTGGCGTCCGACGCATCCAGCTACGTGACGGGCCACATCATGGTCGTGGACGGCGGCTCGACGATCGGCTGAACCGCCCGGCCCGGCAGGAATGGTCCGCCGGCCAGCGGCGCGCAAAAAAAGAGGCTCCGGAGAATTCTCCGGAGCCTCATTCCATTTCTACGGTTCCAGTTCGCGATTACTGACCCTGGTAGGGCGGGACCGCCAGAGAGCGAACAAAGGCGACCACGTCCTGGATCTGCGCGTCGTTCAGCGTGGCGCCCCAGGCCGGCATCAGGTTCGACTTCCCGACGGACGCGCCCCCTTCCTTGATGGCCTTGAAGATCTCTTCATTGGGCAGGGCGTTCATGAACGCGCCGTCCGTGTGATTGCGCGGCTTGGTCGTGAGCGTCGCGGCGGCCGGTCCGTCGCCCGTGCCGCCCGTGCCGTGGCAGGCGCCGCAGTAGGTGGCGTAGATGGCCTTCCCCTGATCGGCGTTGCCGGCGCCACCCGCGGCGGCGGTCGGCGCAGCGGCTTCCCCGGCCGGAGCGGCGTCAGGCGCGGGAGCCGACTCCTCGACCACGACATCCTCTTCGACCACCGTCTCACCGGTCGGCTCGGTCCCGCCGCCACAGGCCAGGAGCAGGGTCAGACTGACGGCGCCAAGACCCATCGCCAGGCCCCGCCCCATCCGTGAATTCTCCAGCATGCTCATTGCAGATCCCCCATCGTCATTAGGAATAGCGTTGCAGGCAGCCGCCAAGCGCGGCGCAGGCGCGCCGCCCGGAGCAGACGCCACAAAAAACACCATTCCCGGGCAATTGTCAATTGGCCAATTTCGATCGACCGGTCGTCATGTGGGGAAGGATCGCGTGCAGCCCGTAAAAGCTGAGCCCCGAGCCCCGGAAGAACGCGTGAACGGGGCTCGCAGCGCGATTCAGCGCCGCTTGCACGGGGTCAATCCGCTGGAGGGTGCTTCCGCAATGGAAGGATCGAGATGGAAAGATTTGGTGCCAGAGCCGGGATTCGAACCCGGAAGAGCTTTCGGCCCGGGAGATTTTAAGTCTCCTGCGTCTACCAGTTCCGCCACCCTGGCTGAATAGAATCGGCTACCCGCCAAGGCGGGCAGCGCCAACGCTATCGAACACCCCTATCGATGTCCAGCGCTCTCGTTCTCCCTGTGCGCCACATCCGGCGCCGGGATCGCGAACGTCGTGAGCGCGAGCGCAGCTAGGGCGCCGAGAAGCGCCGCGCCCGCCACCAGCGCCCAGTCCGCGGGCGTGGTGCCCGCCCCGGGCGACGCCAGGCGCGTCACGAGCGCCGGAAGATCGTCGCTCCGAAGCGCGTCGACATTCGGGAGCGCGGATGCGGCCACCCGCGTCACGACAATCGAGGCGGCTTCGTAGAAGTCGCCCGGGATGCTCACCAGCGGCGCCGATGCGAGGATCGCCCCCGCAGCGAAGGCGATCGGAGCGCCGCCGCGTCCCGCCCTCCGGAACAGCGGCCGCGCCAGCGGCGTCGCAAGATAGGGAGCGAGCACGAGCCAGAGGTAGCAGAGATCCGAGTTGCCAGTCGTGAAGTCGGCCAGCTGGCCCGCATAGGGAGTATCGTCGTCGATCCAGGCAAAGTGGCGGGCGGCGATGCTGCCCCCGTAGGCCGGTGCAAGCGTCATGCGCCGCACCTCGCCGCCGCAGGACACGCAGCCGCCCGCGTGAGCAAGCTCGTGCAGCGGCACATAGAGCCACCACATGATCGCCACGGCGAGAGCGAGCACCAGGTACCGCCGGGCCGGGTGCGGCCCCGCGAGCGTGGCGTCCAGAAGGTCGCCGATCCGGCGCCACGCATCGATCATCCGACGCACAGGCATCCGACGCACAGGACCCATCGTTCCCCCGGCGTCCCCGGCCCCGCATCTCGCCGGGCCGGCGCACCGCCAACCCGGGACACCACTGAACCAGAGCATGTCCGTCCTGGAACAGGCGGTCCTAGAACATGGCGTAAATCAGCGGCGCCAGGGCCGATCCCTGCACGAAAACGATGAACACGCCGAGCACGACGAGGACGATGATGACGGGCGAGAGCCACCAGAGCTTGTCCTCTTTCATGAACTCGGCCAGATCCTTCATCAGCCTGCCCGCATTTCTCAGCTTTCCCATACTGCCTCCTGGAACCGTCCCCCGGCGTTATTCATCTCGGCGCCCGGGCGGCCGGCTGCACGGCAACCGGCCCCACCGCGACGCGCCGCCTCAGAACTGTTTGTGCGCCCTCTCCATCGTGACCGTCACGTTCTCCGGTGGCGACGCGAAAGACTCTCCTTCCTTCGCGCGAATCCCGAGCAGATCGCCGATGAGCACGCGCGCGCCCAGGGAGATCGGGCCGAGCGTCACGAAATAGACGATCGAGAGAAGGATGGCCGTATTGATCTTCCCCAGCTTGTGGGCGAAGGCCATCCAGCCTGACTTGATGGATTTCCACAGCGCCATCGGATCAATCCGGTTGAAAGGGCCTGTCCCAGTCGATCGAAGCGATCCGGGGCAGATCCTTGCTCTTGTCGAGAAAAAAATTTCCGAGCACGAGGACGTCCATCCCCGTCTCCACGAAGCAGCGATAGGCATCCGCCGGCGTGCAGACGATCGGCTCGCCTCGCACGTTGAACGAGGTATTGATCAGGACCGGCACGCCCGTGATGGCATCGAACGCCTGGATGAGATCGTAGAAGAGCGGGTTCGACTCGCGGTCCACCGTCTGCACGCGCGCCGAGCCGTCCACATGCGTCACCGAGGGAATGACCCGGTGGTCCGGGCGGACCTGGGCCACGAGGAGCATGAAGGGGCTCTCCGAATCGAGTTCGAAGTACTCCTTGCACCGCTCCTTCAGGATCGCCGGCGCAAAGGGGCGGAAGCTCTCACGGAACTTTATCTTCAGATTCACCCGGTCACGGTTCTCGGCATTGCGCGGGTCGGCCAGGATGCTGCGGTTGCCCAGGGCACGCGGCCCGAACTCCATGCGCCCCTGGAACCACCCCACCACCTGCTGATCTGCGATGAGCTGGGCAACGCGGCGCAGCAGCTCGTCTCGCTCGAGCGGGACGTAGGGAATCTCGTTCAGATCGAGGAAGCTTCGCACCTCTTCGTCGTTGTAGCCCGGGCCGGTGAAGGCGTGGCGCATGACAAAGCTGCGCTTGTTCTCGAGAAGCGTGTGGTAGATGTAGCTTGCGACGCCAATGGCGCCCCCGGCGTCGCCGGCGGCCGGCTGGACGAACAGCTCGTCGAAGGGCCCTTCCCTCAGTATCCGTCCGTTGGCCACGCAGTTCAGCGCCACACCCCCCGCCAGGCAGAGGTTCCGGCTTCCCGTCACGCGGCCGAGATGATTGGCCATCCGGAGCATCACGTCCTCGGTCACCCGTTGCACGCTCGCGGCGAGATCCTTGTGGCGCTGCTCCATAGCGCCCTCGGCAGCGCGCGGCGGCCCGCCGAACAGCTCGTCGAACTTGCGGTTCGTCATGGTCAGGCCGCTCAGGTAGTTGAAGTAGCGCATGTCGAGGTGGAAGCTGCCGTCGTCGCGCACCTCGATGAGCTTGTAAATTTGATCGACGTAGCGGGGCTCGCCGTAGGGCGCCAGCCCCATGACCTTGTACTCGGCGCTGTTGACGGTGAAACCCAGGTAGTAGGTGAAGGCCGAGTAGAGCAGTCCGAGCGAGTGTGGAAAGCGAATCTCCTTGAAGAGATCGATCGCGTTGTCCTTGCCCCTTCCGTAGGTCGCCGTCGACCACTCGCCCACGCCGTCGACCGTGAGAATGGCCGCCTCGCGGAAAGGCGACAGGAGGTAGGCCGAGGCCGCGTGGGACAGATGGTGCTCGATCATGAGCACCTCTCCCTCGTAACCGAGGTTCTGCCGGATGATGCTCGGAATGAGCAGCTTCTCCTGGAGCCAGGAGGGAATGGCCTTCAGGAAAGGCTTGAGCGACATCGGGAAGCAGGCGAGGTGCGTGAAGAGAATGCGCTTGAACTTGACGAAGGGCTTCTCGTAGAAACCGACGTACGCGAGATCGTCCGCGCGAACCCTCCCCTCCTGCAGCACGTACTTGATGGCGTTCTCGGGGAAGTCGGCATCGTGCTTCTTGCGGGTGAAGCGCTCTTCTGAAGCTGCGGCTACGATCTCGCCGTCCCGCAGGAGGCAGGCCGCCGCGTCATGGTAGAAAGCTGAGATCCCGAGCACATCCATGGGTTCTATTCCGTCCTCTGTCCCACCATCACGTAGTAACCGCCGCCGCCGTTCTGCGTCACTATCCAGGCGAGCTGAACCAGGAGATGGGCCGCACGGCTGCTGAACAGGCGGTTCGAACGACGGGGCCGAAAGATCTTCTCCACTTCGGAGGAGGAGAACAGCTCCGCCTTCGGAAAGGAGCTGACGTATTTCACGCCGTTGCGGCGGAACCAATCGAGGGTCTCATCCACCGTGTGCACGCTCTCGTGCGGGTGCTCGTACTGATCGGCCCACCAGGTGCGCCGCTTCTCTGAATCATCCTCGAGCTTCACGAGCTGCTTCTCGAGCGCCTTGTCCCGCGCGTTTTTGTCGAACTTCATCTGCAGCCGCACAACCCGCCGCCGCACGTGGAGCATGAGGCGCCCGAACTTGTTGTAGAGCCCGATGATCACGAACCCGCCCGGCCGGGTGATGCGCACGAGATCCTTGAATCCACCGTAGGGATCGCTCGTGTGATGAAGCACCCCGTTGCAGAAGACGTAGTCGAACGACCTGTCCGGCAGGCTCAGCTCGAGCAGGTTCTCGCGCTGAAAGTGGACCGTGTCGAGATGCAGTCGGTCGCGCACCGTAGCGGCCAGATCAAGCGAGTGCTGGGAATAGTCGACGCCCATCACGCGGCGGCCCTTCAACCCGAGGAAGCAGGCAAGCTGCCCGGTCCCGCACCCGGCATCGAGCACGTCGGCGTCGAAGGGGATCTCGGCGTCGAGCTTGTGCGCCCACCAGCTGGCCTGGCGGTCCAGGTCCTCGCGGGTCCGGTACTTGTTCGGATCAAAGCCGGGAAAGGGGTTCTCTTCATAGAAGAGGTTGACCGCGCGAAGGATCCGCCCGTCCCCGGTGGCTGGCTCGGCCATGACTCCCCTGCGTCCTTCTGTTTCGAGGCCCTGTTTCGAGGCCGCTTCAAGGCCCCTCTACGGCGCGCGCGGGGGCGAAAGAGCACTCTATCGAAACGGTGGGTGCTTGTAAACCCGCGCCCTCAATAAGGAAAAGCGCCTCCGCGCGCCTGCCCGCACCGCCCTGCCCCGGCGCGTTCGAGCCTCTGTCTATCGGCGCGCGGCCGGTGGCGCTCAAGCCCTTCTCTCGGTGGTGGAGGAAGGTGCGGCGTGGGCGCCGCTCCCACGGGCCGGGAAGCGGGTGGCGCCCGTCAGGCGCCGGAGACGGGATCCTGCTCTCGTAGGGCCCTCTGGCCGGAAGGCGCGAATTTGGAGGCGGCGACCGGATTTGAACCGGTGCATGAGGGTTTTGCAGACCCTTGCCTTACCACTTGGCTACGCCGCCGAAAGATCAAGCGCGACGAGTATAGGGGTCGCCCTGCGGGGCCGTCAACAGGGCGCCAGCCCCTTACTCCCCCTCCTCCATGGCGCGAATTTTCTCGTGGAGGAACTTCGCTATCCGCGCGTGTCCCTCGGCGTTCGGGTGCGCGATATCGTACCGGCTGAAGTAGCGCGGGGCCTCGCCGGGGGGCGCCTCCGTGCGAACGAACGGCACCCCTTTCTCCGTCGCCACGCGAGCCGCGATCGCCTGATACATCGCATGCACTTCAATCAGTCTGTCGTAGCTGTTGTACCCCGTTCCCTTGAGGAACTGCTTGTCGGCGAGGATTTCCGGCGAAAGCGGCGCGGGAGGCGCGTCGAGCAGGATGGGGCGAGTTCCGTGGGCACGGCCGATATCGATCATGCGCGAGAGGTGCCGGGCATAGGCCTCGGGGGTAACCTGGACGATGGGGGTTGCGGAGGGCACCCAGCTTCCGCCCCGCGTCACAGCCTCGGCGGGCATTCTCTCGTAACGGAGCAGCGCGTAGAGCCGGCTTCCGTAGGCGAGATCCTCCAGCTTCTCCAGCCAGGGGTTCGTCACGCTCGAGAAGGGTCGTAAGGCGGCCGAGGCGAGGTGGTCGTTCCAGCCGAAACGGATGACCAGGTAATCCGGGTCGTCATGGATCACCTGCCGGCGGAGAAGCCTGAGCCCGTGGTAGGTCGTGTAGCCCATCACGCCGTAATTGAGCACCTCGTACCGTCCGGGCCCTGCCTCCCGATCGAGAACGTCCTGAAGCAGCTCCGCATAGCTCCGGGGCATCTCGAAGGCCGCTCTCCGGATGGAGATCACGCCGAAGGTGCAAGAGTCGCCCACCACGGCGATGCGCCGCACCCCCTCCCGCTTGACGGTCTTCACGTCCGGCCCCCGGTAGCCCCGGTCGTTGAGCGTGACGCCCGACCATTCCAGGTACAAACCCGGACGGTTGCGCCACTGCAGGAAGCTGTCGGGAAGGTACATCTGGAAGAGAAGCGGCCCGTCCTTGAAAGGATCACCCAGAATCTGCTTGTCGAAGTCCGTGAGACGGACAGCCCCCTCGACAAGCAGGAGGGTCAGCGAGAGGCTGATCAGCGCCTTGAGCAGTCTGCGCGCGGTCACGGGGAGGTGTTCGCCGTGACCATATCCGCAATCTCGTCGTGGATCCTGTGAGCTATCCACTTGTGCCCCTCGGCGGAGGGATGCGCGATGTCGACGGGGCTGAAGTTGCGGGCGGCCTGGTCCGGAGGGGCGTCGGTGCGGACGAAAGGAACGCCCTTCTCGCGGGCCACGCGGGCGGCGATCTCCTGATAGCTCGCGTGGGCAGCAAGGAGCTGATCGAGCGTTTCGTACCCCGTCGCGTCGACGAAGAGCTGGTCTTTCAGGATCTCGGGCGTGATCGGCGCCGGCCGCGCATCGAGCAGAATGGCGCGGGCGCCGTGCTCGCGGGCGATGTCGATCATGCGCGAAAGATGGTAAGCGTAATCCTCCCGCTTGACCCAGACGATAGGGTTCGGGCCCGGCGCGTAATAGATCTGCTCCTTTCGCATCAGATCCATCGGCAGGCCTCTATAGGTGAGCAGGGTCAGGAACCGGCTCTTGAAGAAGAGATCCTGGAGCTTTTCCTTCCACAGCGGACGGGGGACCGCGTAGGAGCGCTGGAGCGACGACGTCATGTGATCGTTCCATCCGAAGCGGATCACGACGATATCGGGCTCGATGGGAAGCACTTCGCGCTTGAGCACCCGGATCCCCTGGAAGGTGCTGTAGCCGATCATGGCGAAGTTCAGAACCTCAACCCGCCCCGTCCCCAGTTCCTGATCGAAGATGTCCTGGAGGATGCTTGCGTAGGGGAGCGGGGTCGCGAAGTGCCCGACAGCGACCGCCACGATCCCGAAGGAGGCCGAATCGCCCAGCACCGCGATCCGCTTCACGCCGGGCGGCTTGGGCGGGATCACCTCGGGGGCGCGGAACCCTCGCGTATTCAGTTTCTCCTCGAATGTCGCCATCGGCATGAACTTCCGACCCCGCCACTGCAGGTAGGCGTCCGGCACGATGTAGGTCAGCATCGTCAATACCTTGCCGTAGGGGTCGCCGAAGATTCGGGTTTCAACGTCCGTCGTCCGGACGACAGCCTCCAGAATCAGCAACGTGACGACGAGGCTGATGAGCGATTTTCCGACTTTCCTCAAGCGCTTCGCCCTTTCCGTATGCGCCGCGGTCCCGCCCCGCGCCGGCCCGGAATCACGAGCCCCGGCCTCCCGGCCAGGGCTCGCTTCTAATGGAGCGGGTGATGGGAGTCGAACCCACGACATCGACCTTGGCAAGGTCGCACTCTACCACTGAGTTACACCCGCGCAATTCCGGCGATCTTTATAGTCGAAGGGGCTGTTTCCGTCAAGGCGCATGGACCCCCTCGCCCCCTCAACGCCGCATCTTCCTGACCAGCGTCGGCGTCAATTCCGCGTTGAGGCGATAGGCGATGCGATCCTGCCCCGCCTGGTTCGGATGGGGGATGTCAAAGGCCGTGAAGTACTTCGGCGCCTCCTCCGGCGACGGCGCGGTTCGCAGGAACTGGACATCCTTTTCGGCGGCCACACGCTCCGTGATCACCTGGTAGCGATCGTGCGCAGCGAGGTATTGTTCGAATGATTCAAATCCGGTCGAGGCGATGAACAACTTGTTCGCGCGCATCTCCGGGGTGATGGGCGCCGCCGGGGCGTCGAGGAGAATCGGTATCGCCCCGTGCGCGCGGGCCAGGTCGATCATGCGCGAAAGGTTCCAGGCGTACTCTACCTCCGTCACCCACGGGACGGGCCCGCCGCCATCACCTTCTGTCCGCATGCCCGTCTGCCCCAAAGGCACGCCGCGGTACATGAGGAGGGCAAAGAGGCGGCTCCTGTAGGCGAGATCCTCCAGCCGTTCCAGCCAAGGGTTGTGCACACTGGCGAAGGATTTCCCCGTCGGCGACGCCAGCAGATCGTTCCAGCCAAAGCGGATGATGACGTAATCGGGATCGTAGGCGAGCACCTCGCGCCGCAGGACTCGGAGCCCGTGAAAGCTCGAGTAGCCTATAATCCCGAAGTTCATTACCTGGATGCGGCCGGATCCGAAATTCTGATCGAACAGCTTCTGCAGCACGGCCGGATAGGGGCGCAGCATC
>JAUYMQ010000448.1 GCA_030698575.1 Deltaproteobacteria bacterium | reverse complement strand
TCCCGACGCACCAGGGCCGGGCCGCGGAGAGGATTCTGTTCGAGCTCGTGGGCGGACCGGGACAGGTCGTGCCCAACAACAACCACTTCGACACGACGCGCGCCAACATCGAGCACTCGGGCGCGCAGGCGGGGGACCTGGTGATAGACGAAGGGAAGCAGCCATCTCTGCGTCACCCGTTCAAGGGCAACATGGACATCCGCAAGCTCGAGGAACTCATCGAACGCGTGGGGCGCGATCATGTGCCCCTGGTGATGGTTACCATTACGAACAACTCGGGCGGCGGACAACCGGTGAGCCTGGAGAATCTACGCGCGGTTCGACGGGTCTGCGATCGCCACCGGATTCCATTTTTTCTGGACGCGTGCCGTTTTGCGGAAAACGCCTATTTCATCAAACGACGCGAACCGGGCCAGGCCGACCGAAGCGTGAGGGAGATCGTTCGCGACATGTTTGACCTCGCCGACGGAGCGACGATCAGCGCGAAGAAAGATGGACTCGTAAATATTGGTGGCGTCCTGTTACTCAAGGACGAAGAACTCGCGCAGCGCGCGGACGCCCTGCTGATTCTCACCGAGGGATTCGTCACTTACGGCGGTCTGGCCGGGCGCGACCTCGAGGCAATGGCCCAGGGCTTCCAGGAGGTCGTGCACGAGGACTACCTTCAATACCGGCTCCGCTCGACCGAGTATCTCGGCGAGAAGCTGCTCAAGATGGGTTACGCCATCGTCGAGCCGCCAGGCGGACACGCGATATATATCGATGCCGGATCTTTCTGCCCGCACATCCCGCCCGCGCAGTTTCCCGGGCAGGCGCTGGTGGTGGCGTTGTATCGTCATGCCGGCATCCGCGCGGTGGAGATCGGCAGTGTGATGTTCGGGGGCGGGGGCCACGCCGCCCCGCCCGTGGAACTCGTTCGACTCGCGATTCCGAGGCGCGTGTACACGCAAAGCCACATCGACTACGTTCTGGAAGCGTGCGGCGAACTCCTCGATCAGCGCGCGGCGATGCGGGGCCTGCGCATCACCAACAACCCGCCGTTCCTGCGGCACTTTACAGCGGCCTTCGAAGAGGTGTAATGCGGGCAGCCTGACGCGGGCCGGGTTAGTCCTCGATGAGGAGATAGAGGGCGATGGCCTCGAGAATGGAGTGCACCCGCAGTTTCTTGAGGATGTGCTGAGAATGGTTGCGCACCGTCGCGTACGACAGGTTGAAGCGGTGCGCTATCGAGTGCAGCGATTCGTCTTCTGCGAGCAGCCGCAGCACTTCGCGCTCACGCCGCGTGAGCGCGAAAGCGTCGAGCGAGAGCTCCGCCGGCTTGCGCGAGCGCGCCACCACTTTGTCGAGGTAGTTCTTGAAACGTTCGTGCCGTGCGTCGTCGACAATGCAATGCACGAAACTCCCCCCGTCCTGGCCGGGTGGTCGCGAGACAATAACCACAACGCGCAATATCTCGTCGCGCTTGCCTGACTTCGGTATTCGCAGGGGATAGGGCTCTATCTCACGCCCACCTGCGGCGAGTCGATGCACTGGGCAATTCGGCGTGCAAAACGGCGAACCATCGAGCGAGAGGCCACCCACTGCCTCGTAGCAGGGATGCCCCAGACACGATTGCGCGGGCTTGCCGAGAAGTTCTTCGGCGCGGGAATTGATGAAGGCGACATTGCCGTCGGCGCCAGTCACCCAGACCGGCATGCCCAGCAGGTCGACCCAGTGTGGTACCCAGCCGCGCAGCATATCGGGGTCACTCCCGCGGCCGGTCGGTGAGTTGTCCATGCGTCCCTCCGGATGGAGCATAGCACGGAGTCTCCGAATGTGCATCTCCCAACGTCAAGTGCTCGCACATGAGTCGCGTAGGCGTGGTTCACAAAAAGAGGTGCGCCAGAGACTCCGGGGATTGAGTGGGGTCTCTGGCGCTTCGCAAGGGTAGCTGTCCGCGATAAATATGAAGCCGCATGCCTGCCCAAGAAGTTTGCGTTTCGGTCTTTCGGCCGTGACCACCCACGTTTGGTAAAAGTCAGTAAGGTTCGTCGCGTAGCAAAGCCACATTCATCGTCTCGCGCCGCGGAGGATCGCGTACGCGAGCGCCTGGACTTCCACACCACCACCGCATCCCGACGAATGCGAACTTTCCCGGGTGCAGAGCCGCCAAAACATCGCGCTCCACCGCCGGGTTTGGCCGGTTACCCCCCACCTCCTTCCCGAGGAACAGGGTGATCGAGCGGGCGGATGCCGCCCACGTACTTACTATGCCCACGACTGGCGGCCCCTTCAATAATGCAAATGCATCATTTTCAGGCAACCAATCGGCCGAGCTCAGCGTACTGGGCTGTGTGCTATATTCCCGCCGATTGTAACCGAGTTTTTCGGCCGCAGGGATGTCTCTGCCCCAGGTCATTCCCGAATGCGGCCGTTCACGCGTAAGGAGAAGCCACATGACCAGGTTAGTACGTATGGCCGCCCGGTTGTCTCTGCTCTTCCTCATTTTCGGCGCCCCCGTCGCGTGCGCCGACACCAACGGACGCCTCGACTCAGCCGTGTCACCTGCGTTCGAGGCGGTGTCTCTCGATATCGACGCTACAAGCAAGGATTACAGGGGTTCGGTGCGCATAGATGTACGCGTAGCCAAGCCCACGCGGGAGCTCGAATTCCACGCCGAGGAAATGACCATCGAGAGTGCCCGGTTGACCGGCGGCGACGGAGACGCGATTCCGCTCGAGTGCGAGTTGCGCGATGGTGGATTTGTCACCGCGCGTGCGTCCGTCGATCTTGCGCCCGGCGACTATGCGTTGGAAATTGCATTCGCCAAGGACTACAACACCAAGGCCGTGGGTCTCTACCGGATTACCGAGGGCGGTATCGGCTATCTCTTCACGCAGTTCGAAGCCGTCGACGCGCGCAAGGCCTTCCCGTGCTGGGATGAACCGGGCTACAAGATTGAGTGGCAGATGACGATTCGGATCCCGGAGGACCAGGAGATCGTTACGAACACGCCCGTCGCGACGGAAACCCGGGCCGACGGCCATAAGACCGTGGTGTTCGAGAGGACGCCACCGATGCCGTCGTATCTGCTCGCGATTGCGGCAGGTCCGTTAGAGTCGGTCGAGATCACCGGTATGTCGGTGCCCGGACGCGTCTACTGTACGCAGGGACAGAAACATCTTACGGGGCTGGCGGTGCAGGTAGCCCCCAAAGCACTCGGAGCCCTAGAGAAGTGGTTCGGACGGGCCTATCCGTACAAGAAGCTCGATCTTATTGCGGTTCCGGAGTACTGGCCGGGGGCCATGGAGAATCCCGGTGCCGTCACCTACAAGGACGGGCTACTACTCCTGGACAGCGAGACGGCGAGCGTGAGCCAACGACGCACGCTCGCGCGCGTCACGACGCACGAGTTCGCCCACATGTGGTTCGGCGATCTTGTGACCATGTCGTGGTGGGACGACCTGTGGCTCAACGAATCGTTCGCCGACTGGCTGGGCGACAAGATCTGCAACGGTCTTTTCCCCGAGTACAACATCGAGGTGAGTGAGGTGCAGGGTTCGCAGAACATAATGGTTGGAGACGCGCGCCCTTCATCGAGCGCGATACGTAAGACGGTCGATTCGCCCGACGACATCGAGGAAGACCTCATGCTCGCGTACGAGAAGGGCAAGACCATCCTGCACATGGTTGAAATGTGGGTGGGCGAGGACGCGTTTCACCGAGGAGTACTCGACTATATCAATCGGCATGCGTGGGGAAATACA
>JAUYMQ010000446.1 GCA_030698575.1 Deltaproteobacteria bacterium | reverse complement strand
CCCATCTCGATCCATCCGTCAGCGAGCGTCAGGAACCGGGCGTCCAGCCCTTCGGGATAGAGCTTCCGGAAGGAGATCGCCGCCGGCAGGGCCGCGAGCCCGAATGCAAGGAGGAAGCAAGCAACCGCGTGAAATGCGAACCTGATGAGCTGATGGATCAGAACGAAGACCGTTCTCATGATCCGGCCTCGCACAGGCGATTATTCTCAAAGCAGGTCAGTGCGGCTGCTTATTGAGCTTCGGCTGCAGGGACGGCGGGACTCGTCTGGGGGGCCTCGATGAGCGTGACGTCGATCGGGTTCGGGTCGACCTTGTATGCAGCCCCGCCCATCATGTCGATGATGATCCCCACGATGCCGCCAAACAGGATATTCCCCGCGAACCACCAGTTGAAGGCCTTGCGCGTCATGCGCACATCGTCGAGGTAGCCCTGCTTGTGGAAGGCAACCTCGTGCTCGTCACCCCTGCCGACTTCGATGGAGAGCGGCGTCTCGCCAACGGGTCTGCCATCTATCCGTACGCTGGCTTGCGGAGGAAGCGATCGGATGTCGAGGTCCTCGTGCGTTCCGCTCACGATGGTGGCGCAGCCCGTCTGGGCCAAAATCAGACAGATCGAAAGCGGCAGTCGTAACAACAGGCGCACCGTCGTCCTCCCCGGGCCCGGCGCTCTGACAACGCCTCACCCGCCTCCGGTAGTCGATGGCAGGCAGCCGATCTACTGCAATGCGGCCAGGAACTCCGGGTCCTCGCAGATCTGCAGGAGTGCGTCATCGACGGCCATGGACATCGCGTTCGCGCTTTTCTTCCCGTAGTTCATGGAGACCCAGAGACGCCCCTTGTTCTCGCCGTGCGCCTTGCGGGCGTAGATCGCTTTCCCGCCGACGTCATACACGGTAACGGCGAGATCGACGTCGCTTACCGCGGTGAACAGGATCGCGTCGGCGGTCGAAATCTTCATCGCCTGGAGCACTGGGGCGATGGTCTTGATTGCGCCGCCCGGCAGTTGCAGGGGGCCGGGCTCGCTCTGATCGCCGGTCGTCTCAACTACCCGGAACCCCCTCTCGACGAGCATCTTCGCGAGGGTGCCCCCGACGTGGGCGAGCGCGGCGTCATCGGCCTTGATGCGAAGACCACCGATGTGCCCCGCTTTTTGATTGGGTCTGTCGTCCTTGAGCGGCAGCAGGCCGATTGCCCGTGCGTCCACTTTCGTTGCGCCAACTGCCGCAACCTCCACTGGCTTGAACCGGGCCGTCTCGGTCATGCAGCCGGCCAGGATGGCCAGGATGGCCGCGATCACAGCGATTCTTTTCATGCGAGTCCCCTCCCCTCGAGCGTTTATGGTCCTGCCGCCGTGATAGCATCGGTCATCAGGAGATACAGGTCAACTTCATCATTGAACGAGCGTGGAGCCTCCAGAAGCCCCGATTTCCGCCTCTTCTGCTAGAATCCGGAAGATCATGCGCTACGCTCTCCTCATACTGCTCACCGTAGGCGGCGCCCTTTCCCCCGGCGCCGCGAACGCGCTCATCGGCATCCGGGTCGAGGTCATCGGCGACGCTTCGGGCACGCTGGCCTCCGGCGTGCAAGAGAGTGACGGAACTGTCGTGGTCACGCCGTCACCCGCCGACACCGCGCTCACCTTCCGCGTGACGATGGACACCCAGCACACCATCTCCGGCTACATCAGCCTCAAGATGATCGACGCGGGCGAGATCAGCTTCGCCACCAGCGCCGATCTTTCGGGCCTGGGCTTTCTGTCGGGCTTCGAGGGGAATCCCTCGGCCGTGTCGGGCTTTGGGAGCGTCACGACAACGCAGCTCTACGAAGTGACTTACGATCTCGGAACGCTGGATTCAGCGTCAGGGGTGGACTGGCAACTGGACGTGGCGGAGGTGCATCAGGGCTTTCCCGCGGAGAACAACATCGATCCGGCTGCCAACGCCGCGTCGGTGCAGATCGACGCGCCGGCGGGCGTCGTGCCCGCGCTGGGCGTCAAGGGGGTCGTGCTTTTCATCCTGATGGTTTCATCGGCGCTGGTATATCATCGAATTCGTCGCGCGAGGACAGTTGCAGATCCGCCGGGGCGGCTGCAAGTGGTTGCGGGCCCGCAGCCGTGCAGTCGCACCCACTCGCCTTCCGCTCTCTGAACAAGCTCCTGCCAGATCTCCGAAGGCGGCTCGTGAAAGACGTCCTCCGCCTGCGCTTCGAGGACCCGCCAGTCTCCCCGCTTCAGCTCGCCGTCGAGCTGCCCGGGCGCCCATCCCGCGTGGCCGGCGAAGACGCGAAACTCGGTCCCCGGCGCCTTCCCGGCTGCGGTTTCCGCCAGGAGCGCCGGACTTCCGCTGTGGAAAACGCCGTCGAGAATTCTCAGCGCGGGCTCGGGCGTCTCCCGGGAACGTAGAAGGAAAGAGACGCCCTGCGGGATCACCGGTCCGCCGAGAAAGAGATATCGCGGCGGGTCGTCGGGCCAGCTGATCTGGGGGAGCGCCTTCGAAAGCGGAACCTTCGTGGGGCGGTTGATGACAAGGCCCATGGTCCCATTCTCGTCATGCACGACGAGAAGGATGACCGTCTCCGAAAAACGGGGATCCCGCATGCCGCGCGCCGCCACCAGGAACCTGCCCCCGGAAGGCGCCAGGCCTGACGCGGAAACCATAAGCGGCGCCGAGCCGGTGACGACATGCGTCGCCTCGCCTGCCAGACCCGCCAGAGGCAACGTCACCGTCAGGAGGCAGGTCAGGAGGACAGCGGCGCCCCGGGAACTCAAGACGAACCGCTCTCTGAAAAGGTAATCGGCAGGCTCCCCGGAACCCGAAACAGGGACGCACCCCATTCCACCGTCTCGGACCGCAGGCGCAGATCGCGAAATCGGCGCACGAGACCGCCTATGGCCGCCTCGCCCTCCATTGTCGCGAGGCGGTGTCCGAGGCAGAAGTGCGCGCCTCCACCGAAAGCGACGTGATCGGAGGCATCGCGCTCGATGTCGAATCGATCGGGCTCGGCGAATACTTCGGGATCGCGGTTCGCCGAGGCCAGCATGGCCCAGACCATGCTGTTCTTGGGAATCATCTTGTCCCCGAACCCAGCGTCCTCGTGCAGGATGCGCACGGTGAGCACGATGGGCCCGTCAAAACGAAGGCACTCCTTGACGGCGCTTCCGATGAGTTCGGGCCTGGCGCGCAGCTTCTCCGCCTGATCCGGGTGCTGGATGAGTGCTCGCACCCCGTTCCCGATGAGGCCGATCGTCGTCTCGAAACCCGCGATCAGGAGCCCGGTGGCCTGCGACTGCAACTCCTCGAAGGAGAGCTTGTCGCCTTCCTCTTCAGCGCGGATGAGCGCGCTCAGGAGATCGTCCCGGGGCTCGGCCCTGCGCTCGGCGATGAGCCCGCTGAAGTACTCGAGCAGCTTCTCACCCGCCGCGCGGGCCTGTTCGAGCATCTCGGGCGGGAGAATCGGCGCGGCGAGGCCGAGCGTGGCTTGCGAGGTCCATTCCGTGAAGCGATCGCGGTCCTCGACCGGCACGCCGAGGATCCAGCAAATGACAGTCGCGGGGACGGGCAGCGCCAGATCCCGGATGACGTCCATCTCGCCGCGCTTCGCCGCCCGATCGAGGCACTCCTCGACCACGCGATCAATCTCCTCACGCCAGGCGGAGAGCGCCCGCGGCGTGAAGGCATGGCTCACCAGCCGCCGGAGCCGGGCGTGATTGGGAGGGTCCTGCTGGAGCATGAAGAGGCGCTGCCCCTGAAGGGATTCGTCCACGCCGGGCAGAATGCCATCGGTCGTCCGCACGCCGCAGCGCACATCTCCCAGCAGCCGCTGCACGTCGGCGTACCGCAGCAGCCGCCAGATTCCCACCGGCGTCTCGTTCACCGGGTCGATCTCGCGGAGGCGTCGCAGGCCCGGGTAAGGGTCGTCCCGAAAAGCGGGATCGAACGGGTCGCAGCCCTTCCAGGGATCATCGGGAAGCTGGGTCATGAAGTCTCCCTCACGCGGACGGTGGTCGCTTTCAGGATTTCAGCTCGCGCTAGCGGGTCTGACCCCACTTGCGCTGCGGCAACGATAGAAGATGAACGAGAGGCGAAAAGGTCATGTAACCACAGCTTGACGCGGGGCGGTCGTAAGATCAAGGATCAGCGGCAAGCGACGCGGGCATATCGCCGTCTCTGAGGCGGCGATGGTCATGGAGGCAAAGATGCGGTGGAGTTTCCTGGCTTTCGTGCTCTGGGCATGCGGGGCCTTCGCGCTCTGGAGGCTGACCGACAGCGTCACGATGACGCTCCTGCTCGCCGTCGGATCCCCCCTCGTCCTTGGCCTCCTTTTCTGGCGGATGGCCTCCCGAACGCTCGGCGAGATCATCAAGAAGGAACGCCTGAAGCAGGACCGTGAGATGAAGTAGCCGTGGCGGCCTTGTCGGGCACCCCAGGTTGGGGCACCCCGGTCCTGGGACCCGCCCGCCCCGCCCCGCGCACCGGCAAGAACGAGAAAACCGCCCGGAATATGCTAATGTGTGCCCCCCAATGGGCCGGTCGCACAATCCAGATACCAGGGAGGGCTCCGAAGTCGTCGCCTCAAGGGCGCGCGGGGCTCTCGAACGCCTGGCCTCAAGCTCCCGTCCGCGGCTTTATGCCGCGGCGGCTTGTGTTTTTTTCTCGGTCACCCTCTGCCTGATCGCCCCCCTCAACGCAGCAGATCCCGAGCCCTGGGGGCCTCTCGAGCTCGTCGACGGTCACATCCAGCCCGGCGAACGACGCGTGCTCTACCTCGGCATCGGGGAGACCTTCGCCGGGCATTCGGTCTCCACCCCCGTTGTCGTTCTGCGCGGCGTCCGCACCGGGCCCACCCTCTGCCTCACGGCCGGCATTCACGGCGACGAGATCAACGGCGTCGAGATCGTGCGGCGCGCCCTGGACGAGATGGATCCGAAGGATCTCGCCGGCACGATCATCGGAGTGCCCATGGCCAACATGCATGGCTTTCGCCGATCCTCGCGCTATCTGCCCGACCGCCGCGATCTGAACCGTCATTTCCCCGGAAACCCGAACGGCAGCTCCGCCTCCCGCATCGCGCATCAGCTATTCGAGCGCGTCATCAGGAAATGCGGCTTGCTGGTGGACTTCCATACCGGTTCCTTTCACCGCCGCAATCTGCCCCAGGTCCGCGCCGATCTCTCGCGTCCCGAAGTCTATTCCTTCGCTATCGGTTTCGGATCCAAGACGGTCGTTCACAATCTGGGCACGCCGGGCGTCCTGAGACGCGCGGCGGTGGACGCCGGGGTCCCGGCCCTTACCTACGAGGCGGGTGAGCCGATGGAACTCCGCGAGCAGGAAGTCCGGCGCGGCGTCGAAGGGGTCCGGAATCTGCTGGCCAATCAGGGCATGTCGAAAGAAAAGCCTCGCGCCATCCGCGGCCAGCAGATTTTCTATAACTGGCACTGGGTGAGGGCCAACGACGGAGGCATCTTTCTGGCGACTGCCAAACTCGGCGACCACGTGCAGGCGGGACAGGTGCTCGGCCACGTGACCGATCCCATTTCGAACGAGAGCACGGAGGTCGTGACCCCGTACGCCGGCACGGTGCTGGGGATGGCGGTAAACCAGGTGGTCATGCCG
This sequence comes from Deltaproteobacteria bacterium, assembly GCA_030698575.1. GTDB lineage: Bacteria > JAUYMQ01 > JAUYMQ01 > JAUYMQ01 > JAUYMQ01 > JAUYMQ01. The sequence continues at coordinate 17,683 of JAUYMQ010000446.1, read as the reverse complement.
GGATTCGCGGCCTTCTATGTGGGCGTGGACACCAACCAGCCCGCCACCTTTCCCATTCAGGGCGCGGAGCCCGACGATGCGCTGGACGAGCCATTCGAGATCGACGCGCGTCCCGAGTAGCACGGAGAAAGATCAAAGATGGGAATGTTCGGACGCGGACCAGTCATTGTCGGAACGGTGGTGGTGATCTTCGGGCTCGCCGTCTTCCTTTGGAAGTCGGTGCTGCTCGCGCTGCCTGTGACGCCCTCTGATTCTGCCGGGCCCTGGCGAGTGGAGCTGTCGGTCACGGCGCGCGGTAATTCCCGGGGGAGCGTCAGGGCCGGGCTGCCGACCACGAGTGCGCGGCAGGTGATCTTCGACGAGTCGAACTCTCCTGATCGTCTCCTCTTCGCGATTCGTACGGAAGGCTATCAGCGCACCGGTATCTGGAGCGGCCGCCTTCGCGGAGTTCACAACCTCCTCTACGGATTCCGGGTGGACCTGACCAAAGCGCCGCCCGTCGAGATCCCGGAAGGGCTCCTGCCGCCGCCCCCTGCCGAGATAGTTTCCCAGTACGGGAGAGAGAGCACGGACTTTCCCGCGGCCTCACCTGAAGTGAAGGCCCTGCTCGAGACGCTCGCCCCGGCCGCCGAGCCCGCCGCGCGGCTCCGCCTGCTCTTTGGATTCGTCACAGACGAGGTGGGTAAGACCAACCACGGTAGCGAGGACGCACTCCTGACACTCGCTGCGCGCGAGGGGCGTCCGGAGGGACGCATCCGGCTCCTCGTCGCCCTTCTCCGCGCCGCGGGCATCCCGGCGCGCCCGGTCGGCGGACTCCAGCTTCGAGAAGGTTCCGACCCGAGGCCCGTCCTCTGGGCCGAAGCCTGGCTTGGCGATCTTTGGGTGCCCCTCGCCCCGAACGATGCCCAGATGGGAAGTGCGCCGGCTTCCACCGTGGTGCTTCGGCGCGGGGACTTCGTGCTCGTCGAGGCGACGGGAGTCGAGGCCGTGGGTCACCGCTGGCGAGGGCTGCGGGAGCATCTGCGGCCCGAAGAACTCTACGCGATGATGGTGCCGGCCGACCCGCTCCTTGCCCGCCTCTCACTCTACCGGCTCCCCGTGGAAACGCAGTCCGCGCTGCGCGCACTGCTCCTCCTGCCGCTCGGGGCGCTCATGGTCGCAATCTTCCGAAACGTGATCGGCGTTCCTACGTTCGGGACCTTCATGCCCGTGCTGATCGCGCTGGCGCTCCGCACCACCGCTCTTCTCCCCGGGCTGGCCATCGTGGGCGCCGTGATCGCGATCGGGCTGCTGGGCCGCATCGGTCTCGACCGTCTGCGCCTGCTGCTCGTGCCGCGCCTTGCGATCCTTCTCTGCTTCGTGGTGCTTCTGGTCACTGGCCTCGCGCTCCTGGGCAGGGGCGCCGACACACGTGATTTCTTCGGCGGTGTGCTGCTTCCGATGGTGATCCTCACGATGCTCATCGAACGCGTTTCCGTAACCCTGGAGGAAGAAGGCACGAGGGCGGTGCTCGTGAAAGCGGGCTGGTCGGTCTCTGCCGCCGTGGCGGTGTACGGCATATTTCAGAGCGTGGGCGCCCAGCACATCATGTTCAGCTTCCCCGAGCTGGTGTTCGTCGTAATAGGCACGCTCGTCTGGATCGGCGGCTATACGGGATACCGCCTCTCGGATCTGATTCGCTTCCGCGGGCTGGCAGAAGGGGAACGCCAGTGAGCGTTCTGCCGGTAAGGATTCTCAAGGAACTGCGCCGCCGGGGCGTGCTCGGAATCAACCGCCGCAACGCGGAATACACCCTGCACTGGAATCCGCGCCGTCTCTACAAAACGGTGGACGACAAGATCATCACCAAGCGCATTTGCGAGGCGGCCGGGATCCCGGCGCCACGCCTTCTCGCCGTTGCGCGCCATCACTTCGAACTCCGCCAGCTCGGAGCCGCCATGGAAAGTGTTTCGAACTTCGTCCTCAAGCCGGCAAGCGGCGCCATGGGAAACGGCATCGTCGTCGTGCTCGCGAGGGACCGGGATCGCTTTCTCAGGCCCGGAGGACGAACGGTGACGCTGCCGTGGCTGATCCAACATGCATCGAGCATCCTCTCGGGCCTCTACTCGCTCGGCGGACAGCCCGACGCGGCGATCCTCGAGGAAAAGCTCAACGTGCATCCGGAATTCGCCGCCATTGCATCCGACGGGGTGCCCGACGTCCGCGTGATCCTGTATCGCGGCGTCCCGGTCATGGCGATGACCCGGCTTCCCACCCGCCAGTCCGGCGGGCGGGCCAACCTGCACCAGGGCGCCGTCGGGGCCGGTGTCGATCTGAGCAGCGGGAGAATCGTTCATGCGGTGCTGGCGAACCGGCACATCAGGAATCACCCGGACACCGGTGAGACCCTTATTGGCCGCGAGATTCCGAGTTTCGAGAAGGTGCTCGACATCGCGGTCGCGGCCGGCGATGAGACCGGCCTCGGCTACATCGGGGCCGACGTTGTGGTCGACGCCAACCAGGGGCCGATGATCCTGGAGCTCAATGCGAGGCCAGGCCTCGCCGTGCAGATCGCCAACCGCGCGGGGCTCCTGCCCAGACTCAAGGCAGTCGATCGCGAGGCGGCCACCAAGCGATCACGCGCCGAGCGCGTGGCGCTTGGCCGTGAGATTGCATCGAGTGCAAAGGAGATGGAGTGAAACGCAAAGCGGTATGCTGGCTGGGAATCTTCATCCTGCTGACCGCCACAACGTGCGGGGCGGAGCCGGTCTATGACGTTTCCTACAGCGCTCGCATCATTCCCACGAAACGTGAGGCGGCGGTCGCAGTGCACGTGGTCCAGCCCGATAACTTTCTGCGCTCTCTCCGCTTCACCATTGATCCGGAACGCCACCGCGACTTCAAGGGAGACGGCACGATCGAGCAGGGAGAGGATTTCGTCGAGTGGAAGCCGCCGAGGAAAGGGGGCGTGCTTCGATACACGTTCCGGATCGATCGCCTTCGGGACGCCCGGAGCTACGACGCTCGCTGCGCGGCGAACTGGGCGATCTTCCGGGGAGACAACCTCATTCCGCCGGCAAGCGCAACCACGCGACGGAGGGCCCGTTCCCGGGCCTATCTCCGCCTGCGCGTGCCGGAAGGGTGGACCGCCGTCACCCGCTACCCCGCCACGAAGAACGGCCGTTACCTGCTCAAGAATCCCGAGCGCGGCTTCGTGCGGCCTACGGGGTGGATCATCGCCGGGTCGCGAATCGGAGTCGTTCGGGAAACAGTGGCCGGGACACGCGTGACGATTGCCGCCCCCGTGGGCCACGGCCTTCGCAGGCTCGATATCCTCGCCATGCTCCGATGGACACTCCCCGAGCTGCGCGACATCCTGGGCAAGTCGTCGCCCCGCCTTCTCGTGGTCGGCGCCGAGGACCCGATGTGGCGCGGCGGCCTTTCGGGTCCCGCCTCGATGTACATTCACGCGAACCGTCCGCTCCTCACCCCCGACACCACAAGCCCACTCCTGCACGAGCTGCTTCACACCGTTCTCCCGCCGGGCGCCTCTCCCCAGGATGACTGGATCGTCGAGGGCCTGGCGGAGCGCTACGGGCTCGAGCTGCTGGTGCGCTCGAAAACTATCGGCCAGGCGCGCTACAAGCGAGCGATGGCCAGGCTGGCGCGCGAGGGCCGAGGGGCCGGATCCTTGACGGCCGGCGAAGCTAACGGGCACGTGACGTCGCGCGCAGTGAAGATATTGGGCTTACTGGACAGCGAGATTAGCGAAGCAACCAACGGTGCGAAGAGCCTCGACGATGTCGTGCGCGTGCTCGTCCAGAAGGACGAGGAGCTTTCTGCCGCGAGCTTGCGTGCCGTGGCAGAGGAGGTCGCCGGCATCAGTTTTGAAGGTTTCTTCAAGAGGCAGGGACTTCGATCGACGGGTCGGTGATGGTGTCTAGATCGATCGGTTTTGCTGGAGATCCCCGAAGGTGACGAGCCGGCCTGTCTCTTCATTCCACAGAGTGAGCCGGAGGAGTTTCCACGTATCCTTGATTCTCACCCGCGTGGCTGCCTGGAGCGACTGACAGGAATCGAGACATTCCTGGAGCTTGTAGTTCGGAATCATGCTGCTCAGGTGGTGCACGTGGTGGAGCCCGATGCTGGCGGTGATCCACTGGAGCGGCTTCGGCAGGACCAGGTGCGAGCTCCCCTGGAGGACCGCATCAAAGAAGTTCCAATTGGGCTGCCGGCGCCAGTACGTATTGTCGAACTGGTGCTGCACGTAGAAGAGCCAGACCCCGATCGTACACGTCATTAGCGTCACAGGCACCTGAATCAGCAGAAACCGCTGAAGCCCGATCGTCTGGGCCATCAGTACGACGATTCCCGCCAGGCATAGATTCGTCCACCAGACACTCCCCCACTCTTTCTTCCACGTGCGAGGCATGTCCCAGGGGTACCTGTGCTTGAACACGAACTGATAAGTGGGGCCGATGCCAAGCAGGATGATCGGGTGCCTGTAGAGGCGATAGGCAAGCTTGCGGCGTCGAGGCAACTCCTGGTACTCGCGCACCGTTTTAGTCGTAATGTCGCCGAAGCTCTTGAAGTCAAGGTTCCCCGAATGCGCGTGGTGGTGGGCGTGCGTCCTCCGCCAGTACCGGTAGGGGATCAAGGTAATCACCCCGATGCAGAAACCGACCCAGTCTCGCGCGCGTCGATGCTGGAAGTAGGATCCATGCCCGCAATCGTGCTGGATCATGAAGAGGCGAATCAGAAACCCCGAGGCCGGCAGAGCGAACAGGAGGGTGAGCAGGTAGCTGACATCCATGCTCCAGAGCATCGCGGCCCACGAGGCTGCGAAGAAGCATACCGTCGTCGCGAGTTGCACGACGCTTCGGCCGGTGTCGGCGCCACGATAGGGAACGACGATCTTCCTCCAATGCTCGGCCAGGTGGCGATCCTCGGTGCGGCTGCCGATCACGGGCATGAATTCTCCTGTTTGTACGGAACTACCCCGACCCGACCCGGCGTTTCTGGGGGGCAAATCGCTGAAAACGGAATGCGGGAACTTGAATAGATGGCTTGGCCTGCGGATCCTTCAGAAAAAAACGGGGCCACCCCGATTTCCGAGGAGTGGCCCCCGCTGTTCTTTCGTCGCTGGCAAACGTGCTACTAGCGATCCAGCTTGACCACGTTCTCGGCGGCGGGGCCCTTCTGGCCCTGCACGACGTCGAACTCCACTCGCTCGCCTTCGGTGAGTGACTTGAAGCCCTCTGCCTGGATCGCGGAGTGGTGAACAAACAGATCCTTCTCTCCGTTCTCCGGCGTAATGAAACCGAAGCCCTTGCTATCGTTGAACCACTTAACCGTTCCGGTGGAACGCATTGCGGTACTCCCATCGTTCATGTGGTCGGGGCCCGGCAATGCCGTACCTACCGACTACAAGTTATTCGCGGATTGTGCCCCGCGTACGGCGGGTTATGACGCGTCATCGACGCCCATCCCCCGGCACGCGCTCTCCGGCTACCACCCCTGACAAACAAAAAGGAACCTGCATCCGAGCCAGGTCCCTTTATCGTTCACTGGTACGGCAGCGTGCCAAATCGAGCGGCGCGCCTCTTGCTAGGCCCGGTTTGTAGCATGCTGCTTCAGGCGCGTCAATAAAAATAGCTGCCGGGCGCGCCCCGAAGCCCCGAAACTCAACCCCCATAGGCCTTTATCGTCTCCCCCCTGTTCGCTGTGGGGCTCTGCTACTTCATTGAAATCAATGGCGTTCAGCGAGTCCATCGGTATAGAATACCCCTCCCCGGACTGACTCCGTCCCCGGAGTTCCTGGAGTGTCCGCTGTGACTCGCCTCATGCCCGCGCTGGCTCTTGTGTTCGCCGGCGCCCTCCTGCTTCCCAGGACCGCTCTCGCCCAGTTTGGAACGCTCGTGGAGAACGTCACGCTGCAGCACGCCGGCGTGACCCGCTACTTCAACTATTACCTCCCCTTCGGCCTGCCGGCGTCACACGTCCCCCTCCTGCTGGTTCTCCACGGAGGCGGTCGAAGCAAGGACGACGTCACGGTCGGAGCCCTCAGCCGGTTCGCCGGCCTCGCCGACACTCACAAGTTCATCATCGTTGCGCCGAACGGCACCGTTCCGGGGACCGGCCTGTCGGGACCGATGGGCGAGTTCAATTGGAACGACTGCCGGAACGACGCGGGAGTATCCGAGACGGGCGCGGACGACGTTGGTTTTATCGGTGCGCTAGTCGATTGGATGGAGGTGAACTTCAACATCGACGCGCTGCGCGTTTACGCGACGGGGCCCTCGAACGGGGGGATGATGTCCTATCGGCTCGCCTTCGAGCTGTCGGACCGGATCGCGGCGGTGGCCGGGATCGTGGCCAATCAACCCGTGAACAGCGAGTGCGTGCCGCTACCCGTCAACCGCCCGTCACTGCTCATCATGAACAGTACGGCCGACGTGTACATGCCCTGGGGAGGCGGGCAGGTGATCGGAAACCGTGGGAGCGTTCTCTCGGCGGAGCAGACCCGCGACTACTGGCGGAGCTTGCTGGGGACGACTCCGATGCCGCAGCACACCGTCTTTCCGGACCTGGATCCGAACGACGGCGGCGTAGTCGAGTTCGATCTATACACAGGCGGGATCGGGGGAAAGCGGGTGGCGTTCTACAGGGTCAACGGGGCCGGCCACCTCACGTCGAGCATCAGCCACCAGGCCACGCCGGAGATCGAACAGATCTTCGGCAAGCAGAACCACGACATCGAAACCGCCATCGAGATTTGGAGCTTCTTCGAGAACGAGACACTGACACAGAATCCGATCGAGGTTCCAGCCATCCCGCAGCCTTGGCGCCTGCTGCCTGTCTTGATCGTTGTGGGCTTCCTGCTTTTCATCCGGGGTCAGGCGTGACTTATTGACTTATTGCTCGGCGCGCTTCGGATAACCGGGGATCCAGGCAGCTCGGGTGATTCGAGGGAGATCGGTCGGGGTCAGGCCGATTGTTTAACGCCCGACCACCGTCCCCGGTAGCGGCAGTAGCGCTCTCCCCGGCGCTGGCAGGGGGTCAGATGCTCGATGCGCACGGCCCGGGCGCCGAAGGCGCGAAGAACGGCCTCGACCCCGCCTAGCCGCGGCCCGCGGTTGAACGTCTGGTAGAGCACGTTCGAGACGCGCATGGCATCGGCAGGCCTCCGTACGCCCGTCTCGGCCAGAAGGCTCTTGGTGCGGAAGATCATTCCCTTGATCGCCGCCTTCAGCTCCTTCGGAATTCTCTCGACCAGGGCTTCCCAGATCGGCATGAGGCTTTCAAGAGGGATGTACTCGCCCGGCTTCAGCTCCTTGTAGAAGCGGCGCTCTTCTCCGATCAGATGGGTCTCCACGAACTTGAAAGTGAGGAGGATGCCATCGGTCAGGACTTCAGTCCCCGATTCCGCGGCTGGGGCGCGCGCATCGGCTGGGGTCCCCTGTGTGTCCGCTGGCTTCATAGAGCCGACTCTCTTGTTCTTAGGTAAGTTATAGGCCGAGCTGAGGTTATGAGGGATTTTCGCATTCGGACCTCGCGCTCACAATGAGCGCCCGACGTGTCCTCCTCGGTCCTCCGAGTCCTTCGTGTCTAGTTGCCCATGCGCCACATTCGAATCTGGCCACCCAGTAACTGCCCCACGAAGAATGCGCCCACCACGACGGGAAAGCTGACCAGCTGCCACCCGAGTCCGCTTGTTATGCGCAACAGGATGACGAAAGGGATGGGAATATGTATGGCGAGAAACCAGCTTCGTGAAAACTTGGGCGATCCTGCGCGCCAGTAACCGAAGGGCAGATTCAGCAGCAGCACGGTCAGGGCGACGAACGAAAGCTTTTCCATACCGTCCACCTCCAGGAATCCGCCTGCTACGAAATCATTGACGATTTTCAAATCTGGGTCAATCGGGTCCCAGTAGGCCGGCGCCCGGTCCATGGCGAATTCCTAATCAGGCGCCAAGGAAAGCGTAGGGCACGCCGCAGTCCGGAGCAACCCTGCTCAAATGCATGTCTTCAGGCGCAAATTTGGAATTCGCCATGCGCACGCCTCCCCTCGGCGAGATGAACATTGACGCACAGCGAGGAACGGGCTACTTATCACCGCAAGCGATAAATGGCGTGCCGGTTCTTATGGTTAAGCGTGCTGCCGCACCAGAGAACGAAAAGGGACCTGGCTCGGAGGCCGGTCCCTTTCTGTATTTTGAGGGATGAGAACTGGGGGGGACGCGTCATCACATGCCGTCCAGGGATCAGAATCTGCGATTAGCTTGGGAACGGCAGAATGGCGTTTCCGCACACTAGAGAAGACCCCCTAGAAAACCAATGATGGGAGTACCGCGATGCGTTTCATCGGAACGGTAAGGTGGTTCAACGATACCATGGGCTTCGGGCTCATCACGCCAGGGAATGGAGAGAGGGACCTTTTCGTCCACTACTCCGAAATCCATGGTTACGGCTTCAAGTCGCTTGCCAAGGGTGAGAGCGTGGAGTTTGACCTTGTGGAGGACGCCGAAGGGCGGGCCGCCCATAACGTCACCAAGCTGACCACTAATACGGTGTTCGCTATTGGCGATAAAGCGTTGGGGCCACCTGTGTATGGCGTCTAGTTCTTCACGCTGGCTTCAGTATCTCGAATACCCACCGCAAAGTCCTTCCTAGCGGAGAAGCGCAAGGCAGAAAACCCTGTCGAGAAACCCAGCCGAATCGTTCATTTTCAGCCGTAAAGTAGAATTCGCCAGCCACAAAGCATAGAAAACGGGCCCGCCAGGCATTGCCTGGAGGGCTCGTCGCGCGGAGAACTTCCGCGATGTTTCAAATGGTGGCGGGAACACCAGACGTCGAAAGGCTCTCAGAGAATCCCCCTCCGAGAAAGCGATTCTCGGGATTCGGACTGGGGTTCGAAGTCGAGTTTTCGCGGAGGGAACGGACCTTGGATCGAAACCCTCTCTTTTCTCGGACTTGGTGTCGGTCACCACCACCAGGCAAATTTTCCAAAACACCTGTTTTCTGGTACGAAGTTGCAATTCGCCGCCCATATGCGGAATCGAACACAACCCCGGTGTTTCCTGTATGATAGATGCGTTGACGAGGAGGTAGCCTAAGAATGGCAGCAAATCGGAAGGAAGGGCACAAACAGGAGAGCGCGGCCCCACAGCCAGCAGGCAAGCAGGGCGGCCAAGGACTACGCGCGGCCATCATGGCAGGGGTCGTGTTGTTGCTGATTATTTCTTTCTCGAACTGGCGAGAGATCAGCCGGATCCAGACCACCCTGGATACCCGGTTAGCCCAAATTGAGAATCGGGTCGGCCAGGTCTCCGCCAAGGTGGAACAAGTGGCGGCTCAGCCTGCGCAACCAGCGCGCCCCGGCCCCGATCTCAATCGGGTCTACAAGGTGAATACCACGGGGGCTCCTTCCAAAGGGCCGACCAACGCGCCCATTACCATCGCCGAGTTCTCTGATTTCCAGTGTCCGTTCTGCTCAAGGGTCGGTCCGACCCTGAAAAAAGTCGAGGAGATCTACGGCGACAAAGTCCGGATCGCCTGGAAACACAATCCTCTGGACTTCCACGCGGACGCGCCCCTCGCTCACATGGCTGCACTGGCGGCGCACAAGCAGGATAAGTTCTGGGAATACCACGACAAACTATTCGCCAACCAGAAGGCCCTCAAGCAGGAAAACCTGCAGACCTATGCGCAGGAGTTGGGTCTGGATATGGAGAGATTTCAGGCAGACCTTCTCGATCTCGAAAACAAGAAAGTTATCGACGCGGACAAGGCCGAAGCTCAGTCGTTCCAGGCAACCGGGACGCCGAGTTTCTTCATCAACGGGCGCCTCGTTGTCGGGGCGAAACCCTTCGAGGAGTTCGCCAAGGTCATCAACGCCGAACTGGCCAGACTCAACGTGCCCGTTCCCGCCGAAGCGAAGGCGAACTGAGCGATTCACGTAAATGCCGCGGGACGCGGAATGTCGCCTCCGAGGGCCGCGTTCACGCGATCCTCATTATAATACTCCTTGAAGTCGCCCAGCTTCCTCTCCAAATCTCTCGCATTCCAGAATAATGTGTGGTCCAGGAACTCCCGGCGCGTGGTCCCGATCAGCCGTTCAACGAACGGATGCGAGAGCGGCGCGTAGGTGTGTATAGCGAATTGCTAGTGGCACCGCCGTCGGGAGCTGAGAGAGCGCGGCCACCCCGCCTGCCACCTGGGCGAAGGTGCCTGGCGATCGTCGTCAGCAGGTGTCCCCGCAGGACGAACAGGGCCCTCATGGCGGGGAAGCGGCGGACAGAACGGCCTCCGGGACAATCCGGAAGCATTGCTGTTTATCAACCACAAATTGTAATTCGCCACCCACAGGTTCCAATGAATCCGACTCCGCGTTGTGTCCGCGCCTACGCGATCCCGTGCTCATCGAGCCAGTTGAGCAGCTGGCGGATGCTCCCAGTCGCAAGCGCCACGCTGGTGTCAGCCGCGCCGTAGTAGAGATTGATTCGATCACCGTCGTCACCCAGCGTGTAACCGCATGGGAATGTGACGTCTCCAACGTCTCCGTTTCGCTCATAGGGGGCCTCGGGGCCGAAGATCCACGGCTCGCCGCGCAGGAGGCATTGCTCCGGCTTGTTCAGGTCGAGCAACGCGACTCCGAGGCGATACAGGCACCCACCCGGCGTTTGACGAACGCCGTGATAGAGCATCAGCCACCCCCGGGGCGTTTCGATCAAGGGTGGAGAGAGCCCCACCCTGTTCGCGTCCCACCAGGCCCCCCGGCGGGCCTGCAGAACCAGTTTATGACCTCCCCAATTTCGAAGATCCGGAGAGTACGAGATCCAGATGTGCGCGCCCGAGTCCGTCACTGGACGGTGAATGAGCGCGAAATTCCCGTCGATGCGGCGCGGGAGCAGGGCCGCGTCCTTGTCCTCGGGCTGCATGATCAGTCCGCAGCGTTCGAAATGCAGGAAGTCCTCGGTGAGCGCCAGCGCGACGCCCGGCCCTCCCCGGCTGAAGGCCGTATACGCAATAGCGTACTTGCCAAGCTCGTTAACATACGTGATTCGCGGGTCCTCGATCCCCCAAATCTCCTCGGGGTAGTTCTTCATATCGGGCCGAAGCGTCGGCTCCCTGTCGATGACCCAGCCGTCGACGCCGTTGGCCGATCGCGCGGCACACAGGTGCGAATGGCCCCGGCGATCCTCGACCCTGCACAGTAGCAGCGTCGTGCCGTCGTCGAGCCGCGTGGCCCCGGCATTGAAGACGGTATGAACCGGATAGGGCCAGTCCGCGGCTGTCAGGATCGGATTTTTCTCATGTCGATGAAAAAGTTCCTCGAATCCGTTGTTCGACGTCATGATCTGAGCTCCAGGGAACCGGGCTTGGCCACGTCGGGGCGATCGGCCGAGCGCATTTCGAGAAGAGCGAGCAAGAAGGACAGCGTTGATTCCGCACCCTGGTTCTCATTTGTGCGATCGGGATGTAGGCCGTCACGGCATCCACCCGTCGACGCGTCGTAGAGCGATTGTTGCAAATTGTTCTGCCCGAGGAACCAATTGAATGCGCGGCGCGCGTGCTCGGACCAGCGTTTGTCCTCCGTCATGCGGTACGCATCGAGACAGGCGGAGACCATCCCACAGGCCTCCACGGGTTGCTGGTCGAACAAAGCGATCGGCTCACCTCGCTTGTAGAAGCCATTTGAACCGATCGGGGCGAAGTAGCTGTCCTTCGACCTCTGGATCGAGGCCAGCCATTCGAGCGATCGCATACCAGCGGCTGTCATTTCCTCGTTATCGAGCCAGGAACCCGACACGATGAGCGCTTGTGACAACCGCGCGTTGCAATAGGTGACGCGATCTTCGAACCACGGCCAATCGTCCCCGCTTGACCGCCGGAAGAGGTCCAGGAGGCGCTCCGCGAGCACCTTGTGGACCGTCTGCACGTTGCTGTCGCCCTCGAAGGCCCGAAGGTATTCGTCGATCCCCAGGAGCGCGTATGCCCACGCGCGCGGGCTCGTGAAGTTCGAGATCGCCGGCAATGCGGCATGGAAAAGATCGCCACCAAGACTCTGCCTTCCCGGATCGCTGGAGCGGCCGACGACCGCACCCAATGCCCAGAGCGCGCGCCCATGGCTGTCTTCCGATCCGCACTTTTCCGTCCATCGGCGGGAGTACGACAGGAAGTTTCGGAACCGTCCAGTCTTCTCGTTGAAAGCATGGCTCACGAAGGCGAGGTAGCGCGACGCCAGCGCACGCACAGCCTTGAAGTCCTCCAGGCCGTCGTCCTCGACGAGCGCCATCAAGAGTACTGCGCGAGCGTTGTCATCGAGGCAATAGCCCTCGGCGTAGTGTGGAATACTGAAAAGCGCATGCTGCAGCACGCCGGTATCATCGGTCATGAGGCGGAGGTGCTCCAGATTGATCTCCGGTAGCCCGGCGGGCCGTTTCGCAAGCGTCTTTGCCTGGAAGGACGTGCGTCGGCGGTCGTCGTGCTCGGCGCGCGCCTGCTCGAAACTCTGCACGTACCGGCGCGCGACCGCAGGCCACAGCATGTCGCGGCCATGGGCCGCCGCGCGCTCGCGGAGGGCGAACCGCTTGGCATCATTGCAAAGGAGGCCGATGACCTCCCGTGCGATAGCCTGTGGGTCTCTCCATGGAACGAGTATCCCGCGCCCCTCGGCGAGTAACTCGCGCGCGTACAGGTACGGAGTCGAGATCACGGCCCTGCCAGATCCCACCGCGTAGGCCAGCGTTCCGGATGTGATTTGATCCGGTTGGAGATAGGGCGTGATGTAGATGTCCGCGGCGGAGAGAAACTCTGCGAGCTCATCCGGACTCACAAAACGATTGTGGAAGATCATGCTGGAGTCCACGCCGAGGCTCTTGGCGCGGTTCTCGAGCATGAGCCGGTAGGTCTCCCCGTGACGCTCCTTGACATGTGGATGGGTGGCGCCCAACACGATGTAGACCGTGTCCGGGCAGCGCGCGAGGATCTCGGGGAGCGCATCGATGACGTGCTCGATCCCCTTGTCCGGCGAGAGGAGTCCGAGAGTGAGAATGACCGATTTGCCTTCGACCCCGAGTTTGTCCTTACTGCCGCTCTCGAAGGGTACGCTCGGAATGCCATGGGGAATCAGGTCGATCTTGTGCTCCGGAACACCGTGAATCTCACGAAGAAGCGCCGCCCCGTGCGCGCTCATGACGACGAGGCGTTCCGAGAGCTCACAGAGCTCATCCATCGCTTGTCGCTGCAGTAAATTGGGCTCGCCTAGGATCGTGTGGAGCGTCGTCACGATCGGCATCCGCAGCTCGCGCAGCAGCGCCAGGACGTGACTGCCGGCTTTCCCACCGAAGATTCCATACTCGTGCTGCACGCTCACAACGTCAACCGTGTTGACGTTCAAGAAGTCCGCCGCCCGCCGGTACGCCGCGATATCCTTTTCAGTAACCTCGAAACGAACCCGGGACGGGTAGACGTGATGCGTCCCGGAGTCGTTCATCGCCAGCACGAAGCAATCCAAATCCGAGAACTCGGAAGCGATCGCGTTGCTCAGATCGGTCGTGAAAGTGGCGATCCCGCATTGCCGCGGCATGTGGTTGCCAAGCACGGCAATTCTTCGGATCGCTCCCTCGGTCGTCACCTGGTTCATAGTCCCTCCAGCCGCGCGCGCGCTCAAGGACGGACGTTGTCGTTCGACATGCCAGAACATCCGTGCGGGATGGTGCGGCTTAGTTCATAAAGAGTCGGGGCCATCCCCGTTCACGAGGCTGGCCCCAATCCCGTTCCTATCTTGGCACGGTCCCCTCCCGCGCTCTTCCCGGCGAACCGCGCCCAACGAATAAAAGGAACCTGAACACGCGCCAGGTCCCTCTTTATTTGGTCTCCGGTACGTCTGCGCGCCCGGGTCGGACGCACCAATCAGATGACGTACAGTAGCCGGCGATAGCCTCCGCGTCAATCATCTACTTCTTTTCGACGGGGACCAGGTCGCCTCGATACTCGCGATCACAGGTCCCCGGCGCGAACGAAATTCAAGCTTGTATGCTCAGGGCAAGCCATTTCGGTGGAGAATCGTCAGGCGAGAAGGTGGAACTATCACCCGCGCCTCCCGATGTCGGCGCAATTAGCAACTCGCAATAGTCACGCGCGGATCCCGCCCGCCGCACCGCCATCCCGAAATAAAGGCGGAAACTGGGCATAGAAAGCGAGCCCGCCGGAGGCTGTCCGACGGGCTCGAAGTTCTGCGAGACGCGCGTCTCGCTCGGTCATGGTGGAGGGAACGTACCTGGGTCCGAAACTCTCGCTGTCTTCGGACTTTGCTTCGATACCAACAATCCCCTACCAAAAGGAACTAGGTTCCAAGCCTCGTGCCGGAGAAACCCGACCGATTCGCTGATGTTCAGTCAGAAATTGCAATTCGCCAGCCACAGTTCGTTCTTGTATGCTTCGCGGAAGCGATTAGCCCGCCGCCGGGCTCGAACGTCAGGGAGCGCCCGAACCATGAGACCATACCGTCTTGTCGGATCAATTGCCGTTTTGGGGGTGATTGCCGCAGCCTGGAGCTGCAATGGGCAGCCTCCCGGAGCGGCGAGGGAAGTCGCCGTATCGTTCGAATATGTCCAGCAGAACGAAGCGTCCGGATCCTCCGATCCCAACTGGACCCACTGTATTCATTCCTACGCGGTGTCTGATCTGGTCCTGTACACGAGTTGGGGTCCGTCCGTGAGTTTGGAACCGATCGAAGGACGCCGCCTTGCAGCCCGCCTCGAGGCGGTGTCGGCCGGCGAGCGACAATGGGTCATGCTGTACGACATCGCGCTTTGCGACATCGATCCCGGCCGGGAACCCTTGGTGACCCGGGGCTTGTCGGCAAATGGCGTCCAGCTCACGCGCGTCATCCAGGTCGACGGCCACCCGGCATTGAGTTTTTCGGTCAGCCCCGACGGCACGGTTCAGCCCTGATACGACTGTCCGTGCCGGGCCTGCCGACGAAGCGCTCTTCAAAATCGTGTGTTCGCACAGGGCGCGTCGCTCGGCATTCATCGTGACCTTCGTTGGACGCGACGGTTCCGGACAGCCCGAGGCCTCCAGACCGGCCGGCGCGGTGTTGAGCATTCTACCTGTGCACGGCGAATTGCCAATCATACGAAACTGGGCATAGAAAACGAGCTTGCCAGAACTTGCCTGGCGGGCTCGTTGCGCGGAGGGTTTCCGCGATGGTCGGATTGGTGAAGGGAACGGGCCCGGGATCGAAACATTCTCTGCTGTTTGGACTTGGACTCGATACCGAGACTCCCCTACTGAACCGAACTGGGTTCCAAACGGCGCCCCAGAGCAACCCGGCCGAATCGCTCGTTTTCAGCCACAAATTGGAATTCGCCACCCACAGGTCAGGTGGATCCGGGCCTTGTCGCCTGTCCTTTTGCAACCGCGATTCCGATGGCAGAAATGACGAGTTGGTACATTGGCAATACGCCAAACATCATTGCACCGCCTGCGTCGGTTCTTGATACGACAAATGCTTCATACGACAGATAGAGGCCGGAAACCGAATTGAAAAGCATTGCTACGAACACGACGCGCAGCGCGGAAGAGTCTTTTTTGTTTTCCATACTGAAGTTTATGAGCAGTAGAAACGGAGAGTAAAGCCAGCCAAAAAATACGAGGGCTATCAGCCACCACCACAGCTTGTCCGGTTCGCCCATTTTCAGCATAAATGCAACGATATAGAACGCAGTTATCGCAGAAAGCCACCGTATCGAGCCCCACTCGGTTGGGTCTTCCCCCACTGTCATGGACTCAACTTCATGCAAGTGCTTTGGCCCACGAGCCGATTCTACTTTCGCATAAATAACACCACAGCCAGGGCATTCATAATCTGGCGATATATCGGAGGCTTGCCTTTCATAGCCACATTTCAAGCATTTCTTGGCCATCTGTCCCCCTTGGCCCAGCCCTGTGGAGCGCAAAGAATTCGTCGGCCTCAGGCCAGCTTGAGATTATCACAGTCGGAACGCATGCTTCCCGACTTTCTGCCGCCCACGATGGCACCGCTCACTCGGGCAGCCGCCGATGTCCTTCCTCCGTCTTCTTCTTACCCTCCTGCGGGACCTCGGCCGGGACCGTTCCGAGCCCCTTCTTGAGATCGTCGCCCTCCGCCAACAACTCCTCGTTTTTCAAAGGAATGTGAAACGCCCACAGATCCGCCGGGCCGACCGCCTCTTCTGGATTGTCCTGACCAAGCTATGGAAGGATTGGCGGCCCAGCCTCGTGGTCCTGATTCATGGGAAAGATCACTCGGTGCCTTAGCTCGGCCGCTACGGCTGCTCTCGAAACCTCACGGGACTCCGCGAGGATTCTGCCCGCCGCACCGCCATCCCGAAATAAAGGTGGAAACTGGGCATATAAAACGAGCCCGCCAAGTCATCACTGGCGGACTCGTCGCGCGGAGAACTTCCGCGAGGTTCAGATTGGTGGAGGGAATGGACCCGGGATCGAGAATTCTCTCGCCCGCGAGCCTCGGTCAGGCGCCGACGATCTCGTTCAGGCCTTGTATAACTTGACCCATATCTTCCGCGGAGGCTCGCCCCAAGCGTTTTCCGATGCGTTCAATAGACAACGTTCGAATCTGGCTGATCTTGACCCACGAGCGTTTGGGAAGACCTCTTGATTCCAGCTCCAGGGTCAGCGGAAATCCTGCGCGCTGCGGCTGGCTCGTCAGGGCCATGGCGATGACGGTTCCCGAGCGCTCGTTGAAGACGTCCTGACTCAGGATCAGCACCGGCCGCTGGCCTGCCTGCTCCCGGCCGCGTGTCGGGTTAAGGTCGGCCCAGCGAATTTCTCCCCTCAGTATTCGGGCCACGAGCCCACGTCCTCGGACATCCCTTCCTCCGCCAGTGACTTCTCGAAATTCGGATCGAGCTTCGCGCACTCGCGCGCGAGGCTGCTCTGTTCCACGCGATCGAGCTTCTCCTCCACGGCTTCCTGGATAGCCTGGCTCCGACTGCGAAATCTCTTCTTCCGGACAAGCCGATCCAGCTTGTTGAGCGTCTCGGCTTCGAGCGTGACGGCGACTTTGGATCTGGCCATGCGTTGCCTCCGGTATGACAATATGTCATACTAAATTCCTCTGTCAAACCCCTCGTTTCCGAGGGCTCATCTAGCTCGAGATCATTCACCTTTTTCCACCCCTAGCCAATCACACACCGCCTTCGAATACATCGATCACAGTTCAGCAGGTTCGGCGAGGCCGATATCGTGCCAGGGCTCCCCTGCATGCCGATCGAGTTCACCGACCCCCGGGACAGCTGGCAAGTCCGAACTTGTCTGGAAGATCAGGACTGCGTCAAGTAGTGGAAGCAATAGAAGAAAAGGCAACGAGCCTGACGGATTCTGTCCGCCAGGCTCGCCGATCGGGGAATTTTCCCGACTGTCTCAACTAGGTGGAGGGAATGTACCTAAGATCGAAACATTCTCTACGTTCGGACGAGGGTTCGATTCTGCAATTTCCCCTATCAAATTGAACTGGGCCGTAAACATCATCCCACGCCCGGTCCTGCGCGTTTCGCTCCATCGTGATCACCTGGATCGGAGCATCGTGATCACCTAGATCGGACCATCATGATCACCTAGATCGGCATCGTGATCACCTGGATCGGTCATCGTGATCACCCCCCATGGGTCCTCCTCCCGACCGGGAGAGG
>JAUYMQ010000441.1 GCA_030698575.1 Deltaproteobacteria bacterium | reverse complement strand
CTCGCGTTTCCTCGACCCCCGGTCCGCAAGGCCGGGGGTCTCGCGTTGGGCGCGCGACCCAGGGACTGTCCCCCCGGCGTCAGGTGCCCGTGCCGGGGCGGGACTGTCCCGGTCGCGCCGTCCGGGCGACCGGCGGGGGAGGCCAAGGGCGTTGCGCGGCGGCGCTTCGGCGTGGCAAGGTGTCGCTGGCGCCCGGCCGCCCATCGCGGCCGAGCCCACGGAGGAGACACGATGATAGTCATCGGCCTCACGGGACCGAATGGTTCGGGAAAAGGAGTGCTGGCGGACTTCCTGAAGGTGCGGAGCTTCGTCTTCCACTCGCTCTCCGACGAAATCCGCGAAGAGCTGGCCGCCCGGAACGTCCCTGTTACCCGGGAGAATCTGATTCGCATTGGCACCGAACTGCGTGCGAAGGAAGGCACCGCCGTCCTCGCCGAGCGGGTGATTGCCAAGCTCGACCGGGACCGCAATCACGTCATCGACTCCATCCGGCACCCGGCCGAAGTCGAGGCGCTCCGGCGGTTCGGCAGTTTCACGCTGCTGCGGGTCGAGGCATCGACGGAACTCCGCTTCGAGCGCCTGAAAGCGCGGGCGCGCGAGGGGGATCCGGACGTCTGGGAGGCATTCAAGGCGCTCGATGCTCGTGAGGCGGGCTCCGAGGACGCCAATGCTCAGCAAATCCGGAGCGTCGAGGAGATGGCCGACTACGTGCTCGTGAACGACGGGACGATATCGGAGTTCGAGGCCGACTCGGCGGCCCTCGTGTCGAAACTCATCGGAAATTTTAGGCGACCCGGTTGGGATGAGTACTGCATGTCCATCGCCAAGGTAGTGGCGTCGCGCTCGAACTGCGTGAAGCGGAAAGTGGGCGCGGTAATCGTGAAGGACAAGCGGATCATCTCGACCGGGTACAACGGCACGCCGCGGGGAACGAAGAACTGCAATGAGGGGGGGTGCCCCCGGTGCCAGGCTCTCGGCGCCACGGGCGCGAACCTTTCTGAATGCCTCTGCTCGCACGCCGAGGAGAACGCCATCACGCAGGCCGCCTATCACGGAACCAGCGTGAAGGACGCCATCATCTTCACGACCTACTCCTCATGCCTTCTCTGCACGAAGATGATCATCAACGCGGGACTCAGCGAGCTGATATACGGCTCCGCCTACACGCTCCAGAACACCGCCATCCAGCTCCTCCACGAGGCGGGCGTCAAGGTGCGCCAGCTCCGCCCCGAGGAGTTCTAGGAACCGGGCGCTAGCGTTTTCGCCCAGCCTGGGGGACGAAGCTCTTCGCCCCCCGCTTCAGCGCCTTTATCTCCTTGACCAGCAGCGCGAAATCCTCAGGGTGCTTCACAAAATCGATCTCGCTCGTGTTGATGGTCAGGAGCGGGCTGTCGGCGTAGTGGAAGAAGAAGTTGGCGTACGCCTCGGAAAGCGCGTCGAGGTACTCGCGGGTGATGTGTCGCTCGAAGAACTTGCCGCGAAGCGCGATGCGCTCTTCGAGCACGTCGGAAGACGCCTGCATGTAGATGACCAGGTCGGGGCGGGGAATCTGGGCGTCGAGCATCCGGAAAACCTGCTCGTAGAGTGAAAGCTCGTCGTCCGAGAGGTTCAAGAAGGCGAAGATCCGATCCTTGGCGAAGAGGTAGTCGGAGACTACGGTGCGCCGGAACAGCTCGGGCTGGTTGATCTCGCGCTGCTGCTGGTAACGGGAGAGCAGGAAAAAGAGCTGGGTCTGGAAGGCGTACTTGACCCGGTCTTCGTAGAATTTCTCGAGGAAGGGGTTCTGCTCGACCGCCTCGTACACCGGGAGGGCATCGAGCTCCTTGATGAGCATCTCGACGAGCGTCGTTTTGCCGACGCCGATGGGTCCCTCCACCACGATATAACGCGGCTTGTCCAAGCGACGGCCCCGCGGGTTGCGCCGGTTCCGGGTCGGACCGGCTTTCCTATCTATCACGCGCCCCGGACAGCCTCAAGGCCGGCCCGGTGGAGCGCGTTTGCCAGCCGGGCGAAATCCCCGGGTGCGAGCGTTTCGCCCCGCGCCCGCGGATCGATCCCGGCCTCTTCCAGGAGGGCGCTCCCGCCCTCGCCCACAAGCGGCGCGAGGGCGTTTGCCAGGGTCTTCCGCCGGCGACCGAAGGCCGCCCGGACGACGGCGCGCAGAAGCGCCGGGTCGGTCACGCCGGATGCCTCCGGCGGCCGGACATCGAAGCGCAGAACGACGGAATCGACATCGGGACGGGGATGGAAATTCATGCGTCCCACGGAAAAGAGCCGCTCAACGTCGGTGAAGAGCTGGAGAGGGACCGTCAAAGCTCCATAGACCTTGCTCCCCGGCGCCGCCAGGATGCGTTCGGCCACCTCGCGCTGGAGCATCAGCACCCAGCGCTGGATCACGGGTCCGGCTTCGAGAAGCCGGAAGAGCAAGGGCGTCGACGCGGCGTAGGGAAGGTTTGACACGACGAGGGCAGGCGCGCGCCACCGCCGCGCCATCGCGCCCAGGTCCGTTTCAAGAGCGTCGCCTTCGATGACCTCCACGTTCGGCGGCAGCGATCCCTCCTCCGAGAGCACGCGCACCAGCCGAGAATCGATCTCGACGGCGAGCAGCCGGCGGCAGAGGGGCGCCATGGCGCGCGTCAGGATTCCGAGGCCCGACCCGATCTCGATGACCGTGGCCCCGGGCGGGATCTCGGCGGCCAGAGCGATGCGCCGCGCGATGTCGGGCTGGATGAGGAAGCTCTGCCCCTTTCGCCGGCTGGGGCGGATGCCGTGACGTTCGAGAAGGCTCCGGGCGGAGCTGTCGGAAGGAGGGCGGCGCGCGGATCGCCGGTCACCCTCGCTCACGCCGAGCCGTCCAGCGAGAGGCGGGAGTGAGCACCGAGGTCGAGTCCGTGCCGCTCGCCCCGGAGGAGCCGCCGTGTTCCCGCAGCGGCAATCATGGCCGCGTTGTCGGTGCAGAGGGAGAGAGGGGGGCAGACGAGGCGGGCGCCCACCTCCTCGAGCCGGGCCGCCATGCGCCCGCGGAGGGTCCGGTTGGCCGCCACACCGCCGGCCACGAGCACGCAATCCGTTCCGACTTCCCGGGCTGCACGCGCCGTCTTCTCGACAAGGACCTCGATCGCGGCGGCCTGGAAACTCGCGCACACGTCGCGCAGCGCCTCTCCCTCGGGCGGGCTCTCGAGCCGGGCGAGATGGTTCGCTACGGCCGTCTTCAGGCCGCTGAAGGAGAACTGGAGATCCCCCGACTTCAGATGGGGCCGGGGAAAGCGCACGGCTTCAGGGTCGCCCTCCGCCGCCAGCCGCTCGATGAGCGCGCCGCCCGGGTAGGCCAGTCCGAGCATCTTGGCGACCTTGTCGAAGGCCTCGCCCGCCGCGTCGTCCCGCGTGCGGCCCAGGAGCCGGTAGTTCCCGAACGCTTCGACGCGGTAGAGGCTCGTGTCGCCGCCCGAGACCAGCAGCGCCACATGCGGATAGGGTGGCTCACCGCTGTCGAGGTAGATGGCCGCCAGGTGGCCCTCGTGGTGGTTGACCCCCACGAGCGGTATCCCCCGCACGTAGGCGAAGGCCTTCGCGAAGGAAACTCCGACCAGAAGCGAGCCGACGAGCCCGGGGCCGTTC
>JAUYMQ010000433.1 GCA_030698575.1 Deltaproteobacteria bacterium | reverse complement strand
CGGCCGCGCACAAGGCTTCCGGAACATATCGGGCCGATCCACAGGACAGCCGGCAAGGCCGCAGCAAGAAGGATCGCCCCAAATCTTCAATAGGAGAGGCTGAGATGATCAGGAATCTGCGCAACAGGAAGGGCTTTACCCTCATCGAGCTCATGATCGTGGTGGCCATCATCGGCATCCTCGCGGCGATCGCGATCCCGAACTTCCTCCGCTTCCAGGCGAAGTCGAAGCAGAGCGAGGCGAAGGAGCTCCTTTCCACGGTGTACACGGCCGAGCAGGCGTATTTCGCTGAGCAGAACACCTACGGCACGCTCTCAAACGCCGGCTTCACGCCGAGCGCGGTCCCGAAGTACTACTCGAACATCGCCGCGCAATTCACGTACGCGGCCACTACGTTCACGGGGACGTGCAGCGCCAATATCGATGGCGACGCTACGACGGACATCTGGGAAGTGCATGAGACTTCGAGGGAGCCCGTGAACACTACCAACGACGTGAGCACCTAGCACCTGATTTGCCCCTGCGGGGCAGACCGGGTGGTGCTGGAGGCGGGGTCCGGGCGGTGTCCGGACCCCGCTTCAGTTTGTCGAGCATTCGCCGATGAGACCCGGACATGCACCTGTCGGGGAATGTGAGGATGAGGGGGAGTGGGGGCGGGCAACAGCTGGGCGTTTGGGCGGCCGGTCTGGCCGCCATCTACTCGCTTACGCTCCGGCCGACGATCGGGTGGAGTGACACGCCCGAACTGGTGACCGTTGCGTACACCCTCGGCATAGCGCACCCGCCGGGGACCCCCACGTACGCCTTGCTGGGGAAACTCTTCTCGCTAATCCCTCTAGGCTCGATCGCGGTACGATTGAATCTCTTCTCGGCGGTCTGCGCCGTGGCGGCCGCCGCCCTGCTCGCTTGGTCGGTGGCCAGGCTCCACGTGCGGATGGGGGGGCAGGCCAGGTCGGGCCAGATCGTTGGGCTAGGATGCGCGACGCTCCTGGCACTAGCGCCCACCTATTGGTCCTACGCTACCCAGACCGAGGTGTACGCTCCGTTTGTTCTCACCGTCGCGCTTCTCGTGGCGCTCGCGCTGCGCTGGGAAGAGACCGGGGACACGCGCTGGCTCCTGGGCGGATCTCTGCTATTCGGCCTTTCAGGGGGGATACACGGGACCGCGATCTTCTTCGCGCCGGCGCTCGTCTTCATCGTGCTCAAGGGCGTTCCATGGGTGCGGCTTCCAAGAACCCTCGCCTGGATCCTGCTCTTCGCGGTCCTGGGTGCCTCGGTGTACCTCTACCTGCCGATACGGGCAGCGACGGAGCCCACGTTCAACTGGGGTGACCCCGACACCCTTGTGAGGTTTTGGAGCCACGTCTCAGATCGCAAGGATTCCGAAATTCTCTTTGCGACAGGAAAGTTCTGGTGGCCGTATGTCAAGGTCTTCGCGCGAAATCTCGACAGTGAACTGACCGCAACGGGATGGGTCTTTGGCCTCCTTGGACTCCTACTCGCGTTCCGACGTGCGCCGGGGCTTGCGACGTTCACGCTCCTGTTCTGTCTCGGGAACCTTCTCTTCTTTCTTCGGATATGGACGATCCCGGATGCGTACTTGCCGACCTTCTGGTTCTTCATGCTTTGGGCTGGCGTCGGGATGGCGGGGCTGATCGATAGCAGGCTGCTCCAGCCACGTCGCGCGCGAGTGCTTGTTACGATCCTCCTCGTCGTGGCCATCGCGAGTCAGGTCGGCCACGCGTTACCTTGGGTGGGGGCCCGCGCGCACGGTGGTGGCCGCTCGGCGGCCGAGGCGAATCTCCTGCCCCTTCCCCCCAACGCTCTCGTTCTGGTCACATCTCAGTGGTTTCCTTTCCGCTATCTCCAAGATGTCGAAGGGATGAGGCCCGACGTAACGATCCTGCTCGTCAGTGATCTACTGGAACCCGAACACTTTACGCCGGTGACATCCAAGCGATTCCCGCGGATCGTTGTGCCAGAACGCACGGAAGAGACTGAGCGTTGGGATGCTTATTTCCAGGTGCTTCTTCGCGAGAATCTCGGGAAGTCGCCGGTATTCTGGGAGCCGATGAGCGAGCTCGATCAGCACGTTTATCAGTATCTACGCCCCTGGCGGTATCTCTGGCGATTTGAACCAAATCCCGTCGGCGATCTTGAGCGCGCTGAAGTCGATTCCTATTTTGAGGATCTCAGAGGTTTCCTGGGGAAGGAATTCTCGGTTCGGGGCGTCATGGAGGATCCGGAGGGGGCTCGCCATCATGCTTATCTTCTCGCGGCGTCCGGCGGAATCCTGAAGCTTCGCAAGCGTCCTCAGGACGCCTTGGTGCTCGTCGAACTGGCCTCGCGTCTAAAGACGGACGATGCCGTGCTGGCCAACGAGCTTGCCGGGATTTATAGCGGTTTCGGTCGGTGGACGGAGGCGGAAAGGCTGTACCGGCGAGCTTCCGAGCTGGATCCGGCCGAGCCTTCGCTGCTGCTCAACCTGGCGAAGCTCCAGATGCACCTAGGCCGACTGACCGAGGCGGAAGCTACGATTAGATCCGCACTACGCAATCACGCGGGGGCGCCGGAGCCCCACTACCAGCTCTACGAGCTCGAGAAGAAGAAGCAACGCCCCGGCGCCGCCCGTGACGCTCTCCAGGCGGCCATCGACCGGGCCCGCAATGAGGGCGACCGGGCGCGATGGCGCGGGGCCCTCGCGGCGCTCGGCGCGGGAGAGAAGTCGTAATGCGATCCCAGGGAGGTTTCAGGGAGATCTTCGCGATCGCCGCGTGGCTCTGGCTAGGCGGCGTGCTGCTCTACGGCGCGGGGCTGCTGGGGGCGCTCGATCGGTCGGCGCTCCTCCTTCTGTCGGTCCTGATTGGCGGCGGATTCATCGCCCTCGTCGCGCTTGCCCGAACCTCACGGCGCGCGCTCGCCGGTGCGCTGCGCGCGCACCCGCTGCTGGGCGCTATGCTGGCGCTCGCAACGATCACGCCTCTCTACCTGGGGCTCGCGCCGCCCGTGGCGCGCGATTCCCTCATCCACCACCTCGCGCTGCCACGTCTGTTCCTCGATGCGGGCCGGATCTTCGACGTGCCCTTTGCAATCCACGCAGCATCCCCGCAGGCAGTGGACATGCTCTTTCTCATTCCTGTAGGGCTCGGGATGGATTGGGCAGCGGCCTGGGTACACCTGGGCTTCGGCATCCTCGCGGC
>JAUYMQ010000430.1 GCA_030698575.1 Deltaproteobacteria bacterium | reverse complement strand
CGACACCCTGCTCCCCCGTGGACGGAATTGTCGTCGATCGCCGGCTGACTATACCTCTCCCGGCCCTTGTCAACAACCGGGGGCCGTCCGGGATCTCAACTTCCGCCTGATCGATCATTTCAGGGATTGGGAGGCTTGGCTTCGTCCGGGGAGGGGCGGAGACGCGCCGACAGCCCCTCAGCAAGCGGCTCCATCTTCGACAGGACATCTTCGACGGTTATGACCGGCACCACAACCCGCTCGCCCGCAGCGGATCCGTCCCGCGCGTAGGGCTGCGCGCTCAGGACCGTGACGCCTCCGCTCCGGCGTATCGCGCCGGCGATGACGAAGTCGGCGTCGAAGCGGTTGGCCAAACGCGCCGCATCGTCAGGCGAGAGCGCTCCCGACTTGGCGGCGCCCTCCTTTCGCATCGCAACCGTGTCCATGAACCGGAAAGGCCCCATGTCCGTCATCCGCGAAGCCAGCATCTCGGGAACGAGCGGCCCCACGCCCTCGTACTCGAGGGCGCCGGAGACCGCGAAGGGAAGCAGCGCAAGTCGAATGTCGGCGACATCCGGCGCCTGCGCCATCAGGCCGCCCGACGGCGTCCCGAGCAACATTGCGGCGGCAATCAGGAACAGGGCGCCGCGCCCTGCGCCCGCATGCCGCGCGAAGCGTTTCGATGATCGATTCAAGGGTGCACCTCCCCCGCGGTGCGTCAGGCCCGCGGAACTCCTCGCCCGCCCGGGACGATCTTTCCCATAACGACCGCCCGGATCGCGCCCGGCGGTGATCCGCTCGACGACGCCGTCGATCACCATGTTGGCAGGCCCCACATCGAAGGTGATCACGGCCTCCGGCCTCTTCCCGGCGGGAAGGTAGGTGAGCTTGGCGATGCCGCCGAGGTTCAGCACGGCGGGCGCGCAGGCGGACCCTAGCACCGCCCGCGCGCGAGCGTCAAGGAATCTGCCGGTTCTTCGCAGCCGGCGGCCAGGTCAAGTCGCCGGCTTTAATGGCCGATCCATCTTCTTGCGCCCGAAGTAACCGTGACACCCGCTCGAGGAGAGAGGGCCGACATGACATTCCGAATTCCGCGCCGCATCGTCCTGGCGCTCCTGGTGATCGGTCTCGCACCGGCCGCGCTGCAGCGGCCGGCGGCGGCCGACACCGGCGATGAACCCTCTCTGGCCCTCCGGCGCGCGGCTTTCGAGCGCGGAAATCTTCTTGCCAACGGAAGCTTCGAGGCCGGTGCGCGGGGCTGGCGGATCGAGGGCGCGCGGGTGAGCGACCGTGAAGCCCATGCGGGGCAATTCGCGCTGCGCCTGGCTGCCCACGCCGGCGGCCACGCCGAGGCCGCGACCGAGGTGCCGGTGCTTCCCGGCCTCCACGAGCTTTCGGCCGCGCTGCGATTCACCACCACGCCTCGCCCCGCGAGCGGAACGATGGCGGAGCGCTTTCGCGTGCGCGTCGAGTGGCTCGACGCGCAACGCCGGCCGATCGCCGGCCTGTCCGGAGATCGCCCCTACCCGCTCGCTTTTCTGAAGAGCGCGGGCACATCCGCCTGGCGCCGGGCCGGATTCGTCTCGAGCTACGAGAACCCCGCCGGCGATGAGGCGCCGTCCGGCGCGACTTTCGCCCGCGTGCGCTTCACGCTTGCCGGCCCGGGCATCGTAGAGATCGACGATGTCCGCTTCAGCTATAGCGCCCGCAACCTCACGCTCGAAGAGCGCATCGCGCCTTATCGCGCACTTGACGACGACGCGCTGGGCCGTGTCGTGCCGACTCCCCGGAATCTTGCCGAGCACGGGCCGTCGCTCGCCATCAGGCGACTCTGCCTTCACGCACCCGAACCCCCGCCGGCCGGCTTCGCCGCGCGCGTCGCGGAGTTCGAAGAGAGGCTTCGCGAGCTCGGCGCCGTGCTGATCACGCCCGGCAGCAAAGGAGAGGCGCCTGCCGGCTGCGACGCAACGCTCAGGTTCGCCCGGGCCGACGGGAAAGTCCCGGCGGTGCTGGCTGCCACGGCCGCCGCGGCGCTCCGGCTGGGGCCGGAAGGCTATGCCTTGCGATCGCGCACCCTCGAACCGCGCGGCCTGTCCATCGAGGCCGCCGGCGCCGACGGCCCCGGTGCGATCTACGCGCTCGAGACCCTGCGACAGCTCCTGCGCCCGGCGGATGAAGGCGGCGCCGCGCTTCGCGCCGTGGACGGAACCGACTGGCCGGCCTTCAGGGGCCGCTCGCTCGCCGCCTGGGAGCCCGGGATACTCGGCGCACGCTCGATTCTCAGCGCCTCTCGCTGGATGGTGGGCCTGAAGCTCAATCGCCTCTACCTGAACTACCCGCTGCGCACGCCGCGCTGGTGGGAGCCCCCCCGACTCTACCGCGCGCTTCTCGAGGATATCGGCGAGCGGGCGATGGAGACACAGCTCTACCAGCTCGGCATACTTCTGAACCCCTACGCCCAGCGCTCCGAGTCCGGGATCACCGACACCTTCCAGATCAGCCGGAAGGAGGACGTGGACATTCTCCTGTCTGAAATCGATCAGAGCCTCGAGGCGGGAGCACGCATCGTCATGCTCTGCCTCGACGATTTCCTCCCCGCGACCGTCGAGAACCCCTTCGCCTACCATCTCGACGATGCCCATGATCGCGCGCGCTTTCCTTCGCTCGCAGCGGCGCACCTCTGGCTCATCGATCAGGTCCGGCAGAGGGTCCGCGCCAGCCAGGGCGCGATGCTGGTGATCGTTCCCCCCTGGTACAATGACCAATTCCGCGAGAGGGGGGGCGCTGAAGCGGACGCCTACATGACGGCGCTCGGGCGGGAACTCCCCCCGGACGTGGTCCTGGCCTGGACCGGGCCGACCGTGCGATCCCGCATCGTCGACGGGACGAGCGCCGCGGGCTTCGCCGACACGGTCGGCGGGCGGCCGCTCATTCTCTGGGACAATTCCGTCTGGGAGCTGGAGCTGAGCCCTCACTATGCGGGGAGCCCAGACCGCGCCGCGAAGGCCAGCCTTTTCGAACCTTTTTTCATCGAGGCTGAAGATTTGCCCGCCTCGAGCTTCGAAGGGGAGTTCTATTTCAACGGCTCGACCGGAGGGCGCTTTCTGGCCAAGGCGATGACCCTCGCCGACTACCTCTGGAATCCGGAGGCCTACGACGCTGACCGGTCGATGTGGCGGGCGATGGTGCGCCGCTGGGGAGCTGAAACGGCGGGCTTGATCCTCGACTGGGATTCGGCCTACTGGAAGGAGCGGCTCTGGATCAACCGGCTCGCGGCCGTGGACGGCGCCCCGGAGTCGGGATTGCTCAGGGACCTGGAGGGCGCCCGGGCGACGTCCGCCGAGCGATGGCGCGCGCTTCGAGCGGCCCTCGTCGGGAAAGACCACGAGCTCATCCGGGAGCTCGAAGGATGGGTAAAGGAGCAGGCGGCGCGATTCGCGGAGGCGAGGATCATGAAGCCCGCGCGAACCTCTGGCCCCTCGGGAGGATAGTCATGAAGATCAACGCACGAACCGGGCTTTCGGCGGCCCTGGGTCTCATTCTCTGCCTCGCTGCCATCGACGCTCTGGCTGCCGGCGACCGCGAAGTCTTCATCTACAAGATGAAGAGCCGTGTGGCCGAAGAACTTCTCCCTTCCGTCACGGCCGCCCTCTCGCCGGAGGGGCGCGCATCGGTCGACTCACGAACCAACTCGATCGTCATCATCGACAATGCCGAAGGGATCTCCCAGGCAAAATCCGTGCTGGCTTCCCAGGACGTCCGCCAGAGCAACATCGAGGTAACCGTCGAGAGCATGACCGATCGTGATCTGCGCGCGATACACGCGCGAGTGGACTGGGCCTACCGTGATTCGGGCTGGCAGATCGGGACGATCCCGGCCCCAGTCCCCGGCAGCGGGCTCACTGCGCTCGCCACGGCGGGCGCGACGGATCGGCGGGAACAGGGAACCACCCGACAGACGGTTCTCGTGATGAACGACGGTACGGCCGAGATCTCGACCGGACAGGAAATTCCCTTCACGAACGCGTTCCATCACTACGCGGCGGGCCACGGCCACACCATCGTCTCGACCGAATGGGTCTCGGTCGACACCGGCCTCGCCGTGCATCCGCGAACCATCGGCGAGGATCGCATCCTTCTCGAGATCACGCCGTGGATGCGCAACCTCGGCGAGCATGGCGCGAGCATCCGCTTCACGGAGGCCACCACGCAGATCGAGGTCCGCGACGGCGAGTCGGTCATTCTCGGAAGCACTTCAGAAAGCAAGAACACCGCGCTCAGGGAAATCCTGCGCGGCGGCGCCCGCGCGCGAAAGGCGGAGAGCACCTACCTGGTCGTCACGGCCCGGAAGCGCTGAGTGACCCGCCGGCCATCTCCAGGATGATCTCCGCCGCGACCCGCGCCCCCTCGAAGGCGCCCGGGTCCAGCGGCGCGGCGCGCTCCCCAGCCGCCAGCAGCGCGTCAAGCTCCCCGCTGATGCGCCCCCCGAGCAATGCCTCCGGCGCCACGTAGCGCGCGGTTGCGTGGCGCTCCAGCGCCCCGACGAGCACGGGGTACTCCGGAAAATCCCCTCGCGACGTATAAAGAACCCGGGCGCCGTTGGCGAGGCACTCCGCCACGATCCCGTAGCCCGGCTTCGTCACCACCACGTCGACAGCGGCCACGAGGTCCTCGTGGTTCACCTTCCGCCCGTCGAGGCAGCGCAGGTTCGCCGGAAGTTCCCCATCGGGCCTCCAGGGCGCCAGGAACTGCCAGCCGGGGCTCTCGCGCGCCATTCGGGCCACGGGAAGATCGGCCAGGCCGAAGCCGCCAAAGGAGAGGAGCGCGGCCGGCCGATCGTCGAGCGCAAGCCCCCGCCGCAGTTCCGCCTTCGGCAGCGCGGCGCGGCGGGCGATGAGGGGGATGTCGCGATGCCGGGAAAAGGCCGAGAGATCGCCGTGAAACGGGAGTCTCAGGAGAATGGAAGCCTGCCCGTACTGGCGCGCCATCGTTTCGATCAACGACCCGAAGGCGGGTGCGGCGGGCAGGTAGGCGCGGTAGATCCAGTCCCAGGAGAAGTTGGCGATCGCCGCCGAGGGCACTGACGCGCGCGCGGCCGCCGCGAAGGCGAGCGGCGGAATGTCGCCCACGACGGCCCGGCAATCAAGGTCGCGGAGCGCGGCGGACTCCCGCGCGAGGATCGATTCGGTGTCCCCGAGTATGGCGCTCATCCCGGCGAGCGTGGCCGCGGGATCGAGCGTCAGGCTGTTCTGCTGCACCACGCCGACATCGAGCCGGACGTCGGCCCGGCTCAGGCGCTCGTCAACGGGAAAGAGCCAGCCGGGCGCGCTGCTCCGGACGTGAATGCGCGCCCGCGGCTCTCGTGCAAGGATGGTGCGAATCACCTCGGCGATACGCACCGCGTGGCCGAAGCCGTGGCCGCTCACGTAGAAGACGATTGTCAAACGCGGACCTCCGAATATCCCGAGCCCGCGGCGCCCCATGAGCGCCACGGCCGGAACCGCGGAGATTAACAGCGCCTCCTCCGGAGGAGCAAGTTGCGGAGCTTCACGTGATTCTCGACCGGCCGCTGCGACACGAGATCGCGCGAGAGATCACCGGGGCGCTTCACGGCGCGATCGTCCGGCGAGTTCACCTGCCCCATCCCGACACGCTGGTTCTGATCCTTCGCGGTACGGCGGGCGAGCAGCGGCTGCTGGCAAGCGCCGGCGCACGGAACGCGCGCGTTCACCTCACCACACGACGGGATCAGAACCCGGCCTTCCCGCCCCCCTTTTGCATGCTCGCGCGCAAGCATCTCGAGGGGCGCGCATTCGAGGAAGCGGTCGCGGAACATGACGTCCCGGTGGTTCACCTCCGGTTCGGGGCGCGGCGCGGGGCGAAGACCGACCGAGCTGTCCTCGCCGTCGAGCTGACCGGCCACGCCTCAACCGTGATTCTCTGCGCGGAGAACGGTGACGAAACGCGAATCCTCGGCGTCCTTCGCCCGCTGCCTGCCGCGCGCCGCGATCTGACCACGGGAGCGGCCTACCGCCTCCCCCGGCTCGATGGGCGCCTCGATCCCGAGCGCGCCTCGGCGGACGAAGTCATCAGCGGCATCGAGCGCCTTGGCGCATCCGACGGCCGCCGGGCAGTCCGGGATCCGGGGCGCCTCCTCTCACGGCTTTTCGAGGGCGTCGGTCGCCACCTTGCCGCGGAAGCCATCGCGCAGTCAGGCTTGCCGGCGGAGTCGCTGGCTGGTGGGGTCGACGAGGCCGGTGCGGAAGCGCTCCTCACGGCCTTCCGCGCCCTGCTCGCCCGGCCCTGCAACCCGCGCCTGCTCCCGGGCGCCGCAGACGGCGCCCCGGCCGTGCTTCTTCCCTTCCCCCTCCCCGCCACCGGCCAGGAAGGATCACCCGTCAAGAGTCTATCCGGCGCCCTCGACGATCTCGCCGGCTCAGAGGGCGCGGCGCAGGCGCTCGAAACGCATCGCGGGCGCACCTTACGGGCGCTCACGCGGCTCATCGATCACCGCGAGCTGAAGCTCGACCGCCAACGATCGGATCTGGCCGAGGCGAAGCGAGGCGAACGGTGGCGCCGGCAGGCTGATCTCCTGCTCACCCAACCGGACGCCCGCCGCCGCGGCCTCGAGGCAATCGAAGTCGTGGACGCCTTCGATGCCGGGGGCGCCACCCTGCGGATCGAACTCGACCCCGCGCGCAGTCTTGCAGCGAACGCCGAACGGCTCTATCTACGTGCCCGCAAGGCGAAGCGGGCCGTCTCCATCATCGAGGGCTTGATTGCGCGGGGCGAGATCGAAATGCGATTTCTCCGGGAGCAGGCGCTCCAGGCCGCGCAGGCGGGGGAGGTGGAGACGCTGGAAGCGATCAGCGAGAGCATTTCCGCGAAGGCGAGGACCGGACGCCCCGAAAAACAGATTCGCCCCGGACGGAATCCCGCCAAGGGGCGGATTCCGCCGGATCCGAAACCGCGCCGCTTCATGCTCGAGGGTTGGGAGATGCTCGTAGGCCGGCACGGCCGCGACAACGACCGGCTGGTCACGCGGATTGGAAAGCCCTCGGATATCTGGCTGCACGCGCGTAGCGTGCCCGGCGCGCACGTGCTCCTTCGTTGCGCGCGATCGACGGAGCCGCCCGAGCGGATCCTGGCGGCGGCGGCGCGCGCTGCCGCCTATTTCAGCGGCGCGAGAGATGAACGGCAGGCCGATGTGACGGTCACGCGCCTGAGCCACGTCCGCAAGCTCCACGGGGCGCCTCCAGGCCAGGTAGTCGCGCGCGAAGGCCGCACGCTCCGGGTTCCAGCGACGCTTCCGGAGGAACTGGAAGAATTTTCGGGAGACGCGGAAGATCCCGTCGCCTGATTCGTTGAGGAAAAAAAAGCCCCGGCGAAGCCGGGGCGGAGATGAACGCCGCGCCGAGGAGCGCCGCGTTCGAAAATAATGGTTTCAATCCGAACGAGATCAGACCTTCGAAACGTTCGCCGCCTGGGGCCCCTTCGACCCCTGAATGACGTCGAACTGGACACTATCTCCCTCAGCAAGGGTCTTGAATCCTTCGGCGGCTATCGCAGTGAAGTGAACGAAGACGTCCTCGCCCGACTCCTGCGTAATGAAGCCATAGCCCTTCTTCTCGTTGAACCACTTCACGGTACCGTTCGGCATAAAAATTTCTCCTTCTTCAGTGTCCCTAGGCGGCGACGCGCTCGCCCCTACCCCTCCGGGTCCCCATGCCAACCCACGTGCAACTTCCGTCTCGCTCACCTGGCTGCAGAAACATAAAGGCCGCCCCCGAAAAGAGCTTCGGAGAACGGCCTTTTATAGCACACTGATACACATGGGGAGATCAAACCTTGAAACGAGTTTCTGATAGCACCGATGTTACGGGATGGTGAAACTAAGTCAAGCGTTTTATCATGAAGGACTCGTTCCGGCAGAGGGCATTTTGCCCCATCGCAGCGGCGAGACACCGACGGCGGCGCATCGATGAGAGAGTTCTCCTTCCGCTTCATCACCGGCGCCATCCTGGCGTTCGTCTTCCTCTACATCTTCAGCCTGAAGGGCGGCGAAGCCCTGATCACCCGTGAGGTGTCCGTCGACGTCCGGCAGGCAATCCTCGTCGATCCGGAAGAATTGCTTTCAGGGGAGGCAAGTTACACTGAGCTCGTCAACGCGCGGACCAAGCTCGCATTAGATCAGGGCTGGATCCGGAGGCTTGTGGGGCTCGGCCTCGAACTGCGCGTGACCGTTCAGACCACCGGCGGGGTCACGATCTACCCCAGACTCCGGGAATGGTTTCCCCCGAACGGCCTCGCCGATCCCCTCGCCGATCCCCGGGCCGCCCCTTCGGCGCTGCCGCCCGCGGCCCTTCACCCGCGTCCCCGCGCGGAGGTCGCCAGGGAGAACTACGAGATTCTGCGCGAGGGGCTCACGGTCGATACCTGGGTCTCGATCCGAAACAACACCTGGCTCGCCAACGGAATCCTCGTCATCTACCTCTTCCTGCTCCTGCAGATCCTTTGGGTCCACGCCAGGCGGTTCGTTCTTCGCACGGAACAGGAAAAGCTCGAGATCGCCGAGCGCCTCGATCGTGAGAGCGCCGAACGAGTCGCGCGAATCGAGACGGAGCTCAAGCGCGTCACAACGAAGCTCGACGAGGCGTCGCGGCACGCAAGCGAGCGTGTCACGCAGATCCGCGCGCTCGAAAGTGAGAAGGCCCGGCTCGAGCAGCGCCTGGGCGGCTGGACCTGGGAAGACGCGGGCGAGCTCGAAAAGGAGCTCGAACGGCTCGAGCAGAAGCTGGAAGATGCAAGGGCGGACAAGAAAATCCACGAGGCGAAGATCGAGGAGCTCAGCGCGAGCATCCAGCGCCGGGAGGGCAAGCCGGTTCCCAAGGGACGAGCGCGGGACGCCGAACTCCTCGACAGGCGCCTTCGGACCCTCTACAAGAATCTCGAATTCGAGAGCAGGGTGGTTTCGGATATCATCAACCTGGGCGACGACGACGCCATGCTGCGGGCGGAGGAGGTCTTGAAGCGCCTGAACGACCGCGATGACAACCTTCCGATGCGGCGAAAGGTCGGGGGGCTGGAGCACGGAAACATCTTCGAGCTTGGATTTGCCGGGAAGGGGAGGATCTACTGCTGCCAGGCCGAAGGCGGGCGCTACCGCGTCATCCTCGTCGGCGCGAAGAACACCCAGGATCGGGATCTCTCCTACCTTCGACGGTACCGCTAGCGGACCTGGCGCCACTCCGCTCGTGGATCCACGTCGTGCCCCGCGCGCGCCTCGACCAGCAGCGCCTCGAAATCAGAATCGGACTGGAAGAGATTGTCCCGGGGCGGCGAGAGGAGGAAATCCTCGCCGCCTTCCTCCAGGAGTGCGATCGCGCAGGCCACGACTTCCGGATCGAACTGCGTCCCGGCGCATCTCCGCAACTCGGCGATCACCCGATCGGGCGGGTA
>JAUYMQ010000428.1 GCA_030698575.1 Deltaproteobacteria bacterium | reverse complement strand
GACATGGCGTCCAGATCGCCGTCGGCATCGATGTCGGCCGCATAAACGGCCTGCGGGCCATCGGCCGCGGCCGTGATTA
Organism: Deltaproteobacteria bacterium; assembly: GCA_030698575.1. GTDB lineage: Bacteria > JAUYMQ01 > JAUYMQ01 > JAUYMQ01 > JAUYMQ01 > JAUYMQ01. The sequence continues at coordinate 15,688 of JAUYMQ010000428.1, read as the reverse complement.
TGTTAACCGTGCCGAAGGTGCCCGCGCCGTCCGTGTTCTCGTACCACGTCACTTCGTCGTCGTTGGTTTCCACGGCCAGGATGTCGGGGTCGCCGTCGCCGTCAACGTCCGCCACCGCCACGTCCATGGCGCCGTCGGCGCTACCGTCGATGATGTTCTGCCCGCCGTAGGTGCCGGCCCCGTCGGTGTTTTCGTACCACGCCACTTCGTCGTCGATCGACGAGGCGGAAACCGCATCCAGATCTCCGTCCATGTCGATATCAGCGCCGAAGACCGACCGGGCGCTGTTGGCGAGCGTGGTGATGACGACCCGATCGGGGAAGACCGCGCTCCGGTGGATGGTCTCGTTCTCGTACCAGGCCAGGGTGTCGTCGTTCTCGGAAACCGAGGCCACATCGGGGTCGCCGTCGCCGTCCAGATCCGCCGCGAGGACGCCCGCGGCGTTGCTGGCCGTGCCGAATACCGTGCGCGTCGTCCAGCTCGTCCCCGCGCCGTTCAGGTTCTCGTACCAATCGATGTCGTCATCGCCGCCGGACGCCGAGAGCACGTCCACGTCGCCGTCCTGATCAAAGTCGAGCGCAAACACCGATCGCGCGCCGCTGGCGCCGCTCGTGATCAGCATCTGGGTCGGATTGAAATCGTTGTTCACGCCGTCGGTGAGCCGGTTCTCGTACCACGCCACCTCGTTGTCACCCGACGAGGCCGAGAGCGCGTCGAGATCGCCGTCGCCGTCAACGTCGGCCGCGAAGACCGACTGGGCGCCGCTGGCAGCCGTCGATATCACGTTCTGGGTCGGGTTGAAGTCGTTATTCACGCCGTCGGTGAGCCGGTTCTCGTACCAGGCGATCTTGTTGTCGCCCGCCGAGGCCGAGAGCACGTCGAGGTCGCCGTCCTTGTCGACGTCCGCCGCCACGACCGAGGTCGCGCCTGAGGCCGAAGTCGAAATCACCTGCTGCGTGCCGAAGGTCCCTGCGCCGTCGGTGTTCGCGTACCAGGCGATCTTGTTGTCGCTCGCCGAGGCGGAAAGCGCGTCGAGATCGCCGTCGCCGTCAAGATCGGCCGCATGCACGGAGGTCGCGCCGGAAGCCGCCGTAGAGATGTCGTTCTGGGCTCCGAAAGCCCCCTTGGTGCCCGTGTCGGCGGGATCGATTTCGTACCAGGCGATCCGGTTGTCGTTCTCCGAGGCCGAGAGTGCGTCGAGGTCGCCGTCGCCGTCGAGATCAGCCATGAAGACCGACCGGGCGCCGTCCGCGTTCGTGCTGATGGTGGTGGTGGCGACAGTGAGGAAGGAGGGGGGCGAACCGCCATCGTTCTGGTACCAGGCGATCTGGTCGTCGACATTCGATGCGGACAGGAGATCGAGGTCGCCGTCGCTGTCCGCGTCGGCTGCGATGACGGCGCGCGCGCCATCATCGGCGGAGGTCACGACGTTCTGTCCGCCGATCGGCACCTCGCCCGCGCCGGCGGCCGACGCCGCGATCATCGAAGCCAGCGCCAGGGCGCAGGCCAGCCACATCGGCAGCCATGATGTTTCGGTCCAGAGGGGCGCCATGACCCCGAGTTTCGCGCCAGCGCTCTTCAATCTCGACATGTCCCTCTCCTCCCTGATGTCCCGTCTTCTCCCCAGCCCCCATCTCCGGCGGACCCTACTCGGACAATCCTTGTGTCTCCGTAAACCTTCCAGGCGTCGCCTCCGGGCTACCGTGCGTGGCCCCGGAGGGTGGCGCGGATATCCCGTTTTCGGGATATCCGCCGCAGCCAGCCCGGGCATGCAAGGTCCGTACGGGGGATCCATGCAAGATCCTTACCATCCGTCGATCTTCAGATTCCCCGGAAAATGGGCGTTTATTTCAGGGCCCGGCCCTGGGGCATCCAAAGGCTTGCCCATAGTGGGAAAGAAAACTCCCTTCGTCCCGCACCCGGGATGGCCTGCGTACCGCGGGGTCAGGAGGCACGTCTCGTCCGGCAGGGGCTCTGGAGCAGCGCGGCTACGGAATCCTGCGTTGCAGGGTTCAGAAATACGGATCAGCGGTCGATGGAATTCAAGGACCAGGGAGACGCATGAGCATCGCTGAGGACGTGGAAAGACTCGCGCGCCGCATGGACGCGCTCAAGGTCGAGTACGAGCACTACTTCAGCGGCCGGGCGCGCATGGAGCCGGCGAAGCTTCGCAAGGAGGTCCAGAGCATCATCGCCCGATGGACGGGCCAGCACATCAACAACACGATGTACAAATTCCGCCTCCGCAACCTCGTCTCGCGCTACAACACGCTTTCCGCCTACTGGAACCGCACACTCCAGGCGATCGAGGACGGCACCTTCACGCGGGATCATTTTCGCATGGAGATCCACGAGCGTGAACGACGCGAGCGTGACGAGAAGCGACAGCGGCTCGACGCGATCATCACAAATCGCGGCGGCGGCGCACAGCCCGACGCCCTGTACAACGAGTTCCTGGCGGCCCGGAAGGAATGCGGACAGGGAGACGGGGTGGCGCGGCAGGCTTTCGAAACATTCCTGAACCGGCAGCGGGAGGAGATCCAGAAGCGTTACGGATGCACGCAGGTGGATTTTCGTGTGAGCGTGGAGGGATCAAAAGTCCGGCTGGTCGCAAAACCCCAGCGTTCCGGCGGAAACTAGTTCGCCGTCCTATCGCTTGCGGCAAGCCGTGCCTCGGCGCGATCCAGGGCGGCCTGCAGCTCCCCGATCTCCTCGGAGTCCAGCGGGAGCGCCTTCATGCGCTGCGTGGCCTCGTCACGGGCCTTCCCGGCCCGCGCCCGATCGATCTCACTGCCCCCCTCGCAGGCCTCCACGAGAAGCGTCACGCGGTCTTCCACGATCTCGGCGAATCCCTGGCCAACCGCCAGCGTCCGCTCTTCGCCCCCCTGGGCGCACCGGTAGTAGAGCAACCCCGGGCGGAGCACCGTGACGAACGGCTCGTGGCCCATGAGAACGCCGAACTCGCCGAGAAGCCCCGGGGCGGTCAACTCGGTGACCTCCTCGTGAACCACCCGGCGCTCCGGGGTAACCACCTCGAGCATGATGACTTCGGCCACGCTGAACCCCTCCCTGCGTTTCGACTAGCCGGCGAGCTGGCGGCCGCGCTCGACGGCTTCCTCGATCGTTCCCACCATGTAGAAGGCCTGCTCGGGAAGATCGTCGTACTTCCCCGCCACAATCTCGGTGAACCCCTTGATGGTGTCCTTGATCTGGACGTACACGCCCGGGGTACCCGTAAACTGCTCGGCCACGTGGAAGGGCTGGGAGAGGAAGCGCTGGACCTTCCGCGCGCGGGCGACCGTGAGCCGGTCCTCCTCTGAGAGCTCGTCCATGCCGAGAATGGCGATGATGTCCTGGAGATCCTTGTACTTCTGCAGCACCAGCTGCACTGAACGCGCTATCCGGTAGTGCTCTTCGCCCACGACCTGGGGGTCGAGGATGCGGCTGGTGGAGTCGAGCGGGTCCACCGCCGGGTAGATGCCCAGCTCCGCGATCTGCCGCGAGAGCACCGTCGTCGCGTCGAGGTGCGCGAAGGTGGTCGCGGGGGCCGGGTCGGTGAGCTCGTCGGCGGGCTCGTAAATGGCCTGCACGGAGGTGATGGAGCCCTTCTTCGTCGAGGTGATCCGCTCCTGCAATTCGCCGAGATCCGTCGAGAGCGTCGGCTGGTAGCCCACAGCCGAGGGAATGCGGCCCAGCAGCGTCGAGACCTCGGAGCCCGCCTGGGTGAAACGGAAGATGTTGTCGATGAAGAGAAGCACGTCCTTCCCTTCCTCATCGCGGAAATACTCGGCCGCCGTCAGCCCCGTAAGGGCGACCCGGGCGCGCGCACCCGGGGGTTCGTTCATCTGGCCATAGATGAGGGCCGTCTGGCTGATGACCGGGCGCCCGTCGGAGAGCTTCGATTCCTGCATTTCAAGCCAGAGATCGTTTCCCTCGCGCGTCCGCTCTCCCACGCCGGCGAAAACCGAGATGCCGGAGTGCTGCTTTGCGATGTTGTTGATCAGCTCCATGATGATAACGGTCTTGCCCACGCCGGCGCCGCCGAAGAGGCCGATCTTGCCGCCCCGCTGGTAGGGCGCAAGGAGGTCGACCACCTTGATGCCCGTCTCGAACATCTGAACGGTCGTGGCCTGGTCCATGAAGGCCGGCCGGGGGCGGTGAATCGGGTACTTCTTCTCGCTTTTGATGGGGCCGCGCTCGTCGACCGGCTGGCCGATCACGTTCATGATCCGGCCGAGCGTGGCATTGCCCACGGGAACGCTGATCGGGCCGCCGGTGTCGCGCACCGCAAGCCCGCGGGTGAGCCCTTCGGTCGAGTCCATGGCCACGCAGCGAACCGTGTTCTCGCCGATGTGCTGGGCCACCTCGACGGTGAGGTTCCACTCCTCGTCGCTGATGGCGGGGTTCGTGAGATGAAGGGCGTTGAAGATCGGTGGGAGCTGGCCGGGCTCGAACACCACGTCGACCACCGGCCCCATGACCTGCAACACCTTTCCGACTTTGTTCTTGCCTTCCGTCTGGGCGCTCATCTTTTCACTTCTCCTGGTGTTGGCGGGGCCGGCTAGAGGGCTTCCGCCGCACTCACGATTTCCACGAGCTCCTTGGTGATCGCGGCCTGACGCGCACGGTTGTAGAGCAGCGTCAGGCGGTCGATCATGTCAGAGGCGTTGTTCGTGGCCGAATCCATCGCGGTCATCCGCGCTCCCTCCTCCGAGGCCGCACTTTCGAGAAGCGCGTGGTGCACCTGCACATTGACGTAGCGGGGGAGCAGCAGCTCGAGAAGAGCCTGCGGCGAAGGCTCGTATGCATAGTCGACCCCCGCCTCCTCGACTGGCGGCTGCGCCGACTGGAACCTCGCCACCGGCAGCACCCGCTTCACCGTCGGCCGCTGCGAGATGGCCGAGCGAAACTCGCTATAAAGCAGATAGACCTCGTCGACCTCCCCGTCGAGATAGCGCTGGATCAGCTCCGTCCCGATCTCGGAGGCCAGCTTGTAGTCGGGCGCGCCGCGAACGTCGGTGACGACTCTCCGCAGCTCACGCTTCCGCCGGCGGAAGTACTCGCGCATCTTGCGCCCCACGACCGAGACCGTGACTTCGATCCCCTTTGGCTCCCGCTCCAGGAGGAAAGCCTCGCCTTTCCGGAGGATGTTCGCGTTGAAGCCGCCGCAGAGTCCGCGGTCCGATGCGACAAGAACAATCTCTACCCGTTTGACTTCGCGCTGCAGGAGCAGCGGATGGGCCTCGACGTCGACCCGCACGCCGATCCGCCCGAGGACCTCTCCGATCTTCTCGGCGAAGGGGCGCGCCGACACGACGCTGTCCTGCGCCCGGCGCAGCTTGGCCGCCGAAACGAGCTTCATCGCCCGCGTTATCTGGCGGGTGTTGCGCACGCTGGTGATGCGCTTCCGGATGGTGCGGAGGGTCGCCATTCGGTGCTCTCAGCTCCCGGTTGCCGGCTGGAAGATTCCCGCGAACTCGTCGAGCGCGGCGTCCATCTTTCCCTTGAGATCGTCGGAGAGCGCTTTCTTCTCCGTAATTTCCTGGTGGATTTCCGGATGCTTCGATTTCACGTAGTCGAGCATCTCGGCCAGGAAGCGCTGCACCTGGTCGGCCGGGAGATCGCGAACCCACGTCTTCTCACGCCCGGCCTTCGGTGTGGCCGCGTAGATTGAAACGATCTGGTCCGAGATCGACATGGGCTGGTACTGCCCCTGCTTGAGCACCTCCGTCAGTCGCCCACCGTTCGCGATCTGCTCCTGGGTGGCTTTGTCGAGATCGCTCCCGAACTGGGCGAAGGCCGCCATCTCGCGGTACTGGGCAAGCGCCAGCCGGAGAGTGCCCGCGACCTCCTTCATGGCCTTCACCTGCGCCGCACCTCCCACCCGGCTCACCGAGAGACCGGCGTTGATGGCCGGCCGCACGCCCGAGTAAAAAAGATCCGCCTCGAGGTAGATCTGGCCGTCGGTGATGGAGATGACATTGGTGGGAATGTAGGCGGAAACGTCGCCGGCCTGGGTCTCGATAATGGGGAGCGCCGTGAGCGAGCCACCCCCCTTTTCGTTGCTCATCTTGGCTGCGCGCTCGAGAAGCCGCGAATGCAGGTAGAAGACGTCGCCGGGGTAGGCCTCGCGCCCCGGGGGACGCCGCAGCAGGAGCGAAAGCTGCCGGTAGGCCACGGCGTGCTTCGAGAGATCGTCGTAGATGATGAGCGCGTGCATGCCGTTGTCGCGGAAATATTCGCCCATCGTGACGCCGGAGTAGGGGGCGATGAACTGAAGCGGCGCGGGGTCCGAGGCCGTCGCGGCCACGATGATGGTGTAGTCCATCGCGCCGTGCTGCCGAAGCTTCTCCCACACCTGCGCCACCGTCGACTGCTTCTGCCCGACAGCAACGTAGATGCAGAAGACGTCTTGCCCCTTCTGGTTGATGATCGTGTCGATGGCGACGGCCGTCTTCCCCGTCTGCCGGTCGCCGATGATCAGCTCGCGCTGACCGCGACCAATCGGCACCATCGAATCGATGGCCTTGAGCCCTGTCTGGAGCGGCTCCTTTACAGGCTGCCGCTCCACGATGCCGGGCGCCTTGACCTCGATCTGGCGCCGTTCCGAAGAGTCGATCTCGCCGCCATCATCGAGCGGCTGGCCCAGGGCGTCGACCACGCGGCCCACGAGCGCCTTTCCGACCGGCACCGAGGCGATGCGCTTGGTCCGCTTGACGAGGTCCCCCTCTTTGATGTGGGCGGCCTCGCCCATGATCGCCACGCCCACGTTGTCCTGCTCGAGATTCAACACCAGTCCCAGAACGCCGCCGGGGAACTCCACCAGTTCGCCGGCCTGCACCAGATCGAGGCCGTGCACACGGGCGATACCATCTCCCGCCGAGAGCACCACGCCTGTCTCGCTCACCTCGACCTTGCGCTGGTAGCCCTTGATCTGATTCTTGATGAGCTCGCTGATCTCGCTTGCCTTGATCGCCATGAAACATCTCCTCTAGGACGCCCGCCTGAGTTCTTCTTCCAGCGCCTCGAGCTGGGCCCGGATGCTCCCGTCGAAAACCAGACCGCCCACGCGAGCCGACAGTCCGCCGATGAGCGATGGGTCGATCTCGACCATCACCGTCACCTTCTTTCCCGTAACCCGCGAAAGCCCCTCCGCGAGGCGTGCGCGATCGGCCTCGGAAACCGGGGAGGCGCTATTCACGATGACCTGCGCCCTCCCCGCGGCTTCGTCCGCCATCTCCTTGTAACGGCCCGCGATCTCGGGAATTCCCCGGACCCGGCCGTTGTCAATCAGGATCATGACGAGATTCCTGATCGGCTCCGAAAGTCCGAGCCCTCCGCGGAGAACTTCGTCCGCAATCGCCTTGCGCTCGGCCCGCGTGTAGGCCGGATTCGCGAGCAGCTCGCCCAGCTCCGGCGCCTCTTCGAGCGTGCCGCGCAACCGCGCGAACTCGTCGCTCACGGGCTCCACGTTCCCCTGCTCGACCGCGAGATCGAACAGCGCTTTTGCGTACCGCCTGGCCACCACGCCGCTGATCATGTTGTCCGTCCCACGCTCCGGAGGTACTCCTCGACGAGACGTTTCTGGTCTTCCTCATTGACGTTTTCGCGCACCATCCGCGCGGCTAGCTTCATGGCCAGACGGACAGCTTCCTCCCGAAGTTCCGTCCGCGCCCTGGCCATCTCGTGGCTTGCGGTGCGCTCTGCATCCTGCTGGATCCGTTCAGCCTGCTCGCGCGCCTGGGCGAGAATCTTCTCGCGCTCGAGGCGCCCCAGCTCCCGGGCCTCGGTCGTGATCCGCGCCGCATCGGCCTGGAGTCCGTCGAGCTTGCCCCGCCACTCGGCATCGCGCGCCTCGGCCTCCGCCCTGAGGCGGCGCGCCTCATTGAGCTGTCCCTCGATTTCCTTGCGTCGCTGGAAAAGGTATGCGCGTAGCCGCGGGCCGGCGAGCCAGATGAGCAAGGCGAGGAAGATGACGAGGTTCGCGAGGTGCCAGAGAGCCGAAGCGAGCGCGCTTGCCTCGCCTGCTTCCGACGCGAGGGCGATGGTGGGCGCGAGAATGATCGCCATGACGGTCAGCGCGCCGATCGAGGGGGTGAAGTGCGCCTTCACGCGACCCTCCGCCCGAGCGCCCGCTCGGCGATCAGCGCGGCGAACTCCCGCGCCTGCCCTTCGAGCTCCCCGCTCGCGACCGTGGTCTCGCGGACAATCTCGGCGCGAATCTTCTCCGTAGCCTGCGCCGCCCGGGTGCGTCCTTCGGCGGCGATGCGGGCCTCTTCTTGCGCGGCCTCCTGTGCAAGCTGCACCCGCTCGCGCTCCCCTTCGGCCCGCGCCTCACGAATGCGGGCCTCGTAGGAGGCGATGGCCTCGCTGACACGCGCCTCCAAATCGACTGCCTTCTCGCGGCTCCCCGCGATCTGGCGGTCTCGCTCCTCGAGAACTTCCATCGTGGGACGAAACAGCAGCCGGTTCATCACCCAGATGAAGACCAGGAAAAGCGCGATCTGGATCAGAAGCGTCAGGTCCGGGAGGATCTGCAACACGGAGAAACCCTTCGCACGGCTATATGATTTGGAGTGCGGATCCCGCGAAGGATCCGATGGAGAGCCTTGGCGAGCCTGGGGCTTGCAACGAACGGAAGGTCCGGCGCCGCTTGTGTGAAGCCTGGCCGCCCATAGTTTGGCGAAATGAGCGGGATTTTTAACATAGGTGCTGCGGAGCGTCAACCCCGCCGGCCCCGTCGATCAGCTCAGTTCGAGCCCTTTCGGCGGCGATTCCACCGGTACCTCCAGGGGCTCCTTCCGGGCGGGCTTCCGGACCGGCTCCTCCTCCTGCTTCATCTGACAGTTCCCCTCGAAGATCGCCCCTTCCTCGATTTTCAGCGTCTTCGTGCGGATGTTGCCCCGGAGGCGTGCCGACCGCTGGAGTTCCACCTTCGTGCTCGCGCCGACGTTGCCGGTGACCTCGCCGCTGATGATGGCGGTGTTCACCTGGATCTCGGCGTTCACCGAGCCGCTATCTCCCACGTAGAGGGTCCCCTCAGAGAAAATCTCGCCGGAGAAGCGGCCGTTGATCCGGACCGCCCCCTCGAAGGCGAGCTTTCCCTCGAACTCGGTCCCCTTGTCCAGGAAGGAATTCACGCTCACGGTCTCGCCTCCCCCCCGGACGGTGACATCCTCATCGATGCGCGACGCGCGCGGCTTCTTGAAGTCCTCGAGCATGCCCTGCTCCTCCTCTTTTTCCGTCTGGGTGTTCGAAAAAATGTCCTTCCACATGCCTCTGTCCTCAAGGTTGCAACGTGGGCCATCCGCCGGGGCGCCCGTTGCCCGCGCCCGGGCTCCGTAACAAAAACAAGCGCTCACTCGATCGCCTTCGCGCGCCCGGCCGGAAGCCGCGCACGGCCGCCCACCCCCGAGTTTCACCCCAGGATCAGGCGAACGATACGGTCGAGATCCTCATCGTTGTAGAACTTGATCTCGATCGTGCCTCTTTTTCCCCGCCGCCGCAGCGTTACCGGCGTCTGGAATCGGCTCTGCAGATCTGCTTCGAGCGCCTTGAGCGTGCTGTCGCCCGTGGCGCGCGCGCGGGTGCGCCGGGCCCCTCCGTCCGGCCCCTCGAGGGCGAGGCGCTCCACCTCCCGGACCGACAGCCCCTGCCGGAGAATGCGATCGCGCAGGGCGCGCTGGTGCGCCGCGTTCGCGCATCCGAGCAGGGCCCGCCCGTGGCCCATTGTCAGCCGCCCTTCGGAAAGATCTTCCTGGATCTCCGGCGGAAGCGCCAGCAGGCGCAGGACGTTCGTGATGGTCGTCCGGTCCTTGCCAACCCGGGTGGCGAGATCTTCCTGGGTGAGCCCATTCAACTCCATGAGCGCGCGGAACGCCTGCGCTTGCTCGATAGGGTTCAGGTCCTCCCGCTGGATGTTCTCCACGAGGGCCAGCTCGAGCGATTCCCGGTCGGAGGCCTCGCGAACGATGGCCGGGATGGCGTCCATCCCCGCCTCGCGCGCGGCGCGCCACCGCCGCTCCCCGACGATAATCTCGTAGCCCCCCTGCGCGGCCCGCCGCACAACAATGGGCTGCAGAACGCCTTTCTCCCGGATCGACGCGGCCAGTTCGGCTATCGCCGCGTCGACGAACCGCTTTCGCGGCTGCAACACATTCTTGTGTATCTCGTCGAGGGGGATGGCGCGTGTCTCGCCCGGCGCCCGCTCGGGGCGGCTGATGAGCGCCGAGAGCCCGCGTCCCAGGGCCTGTCGTTCAGCCATCAGCTTGTTCCCTCCCGTCCGAGAAACTCGCGGGCCAGATCGAGATAGCTAAGCGCACCGCGTGAATGCACATCGTAGAGAAGGATGGGCTTCCCATGGCTCGGCGCCTCGCTCAGCCGGACGTTGCGCGGAATGGTGGTCTCGAAGACGTACTGCGGGAAGTGCTTGCGCACCTCCAGGGCGACCTGCTGGGCGAGGTTGTTCCGCATATCCACCATGGTCAGGACGATCCCTGCGACGCCGAGCTGCGGATTGAGTGCTTCCCGAATGAGATCCGCCGTGCGGAAGAGCCGCGCGAGCCCCTCGAGGGCGTAGTACTCGCACTGGAGCGGCACGAGCATGGCGTCGGCGGCCGTGAGCGCATTCACCGTCAGCAGCCCGAGCGAGGGAGGACAGTCGATGAGAACATAGTCGTACCCCTCGACCGCATCGCGCAGCGCGCCCGCCAGGCGCTTCTCCCGCGCGAGCATCCCGACCAGTTCCACCTCCGCACCCGCCAGATCCGCGCTCGAGGGGACGACCTCGAGGGAGGCCACCTCGGTTTTCTGCACGACCTCGGTGATCTTCAGATCCCCGATGAGAACGTCGTAGATGCTCCGCCCCTCCGCCGGCGCGGTTGCGCCGACCCCGGTCGAGGCGTTTCCCTGGGGATCGAGATCGATCAGCAGGGTGCGCTTCTGGTTCACGGCCAGCGACGCGCCGAGATTGACGGCGGTGGTCGTCTTCCCGACACCGCCCTTCTGATTCGTGACGGCGAGGACTCGGGCCATTGTAACCTACTGATTCTACTAGAGAATTTGTGTGCCGCCGATGGAGAAACCGAGGGAGGAAAAACCAGGGCGGGTCCGCCCGGGAGCCGCCCCCCGACGACGCCGTGCATTATGGGAGCGCGCCCCGGGGGATGCAAGCAAAAAGACCCGGGATGGGGAAAGAATGCGATGTTTCACGTGGAACCTGCCGCCGGGATCCATTCGGCCACCAGCAACCGCCGGTCGCCCGCCCCTTCCGGAAGAGAGAAAGCCACGACCTCGGCCCGACCCGCGCCTTGCTCCCGGGCGGTCTGGGCCGGGTCGGGCTCGCCCGGCCGCGGCGGGCCCATCATGGCGATAACCCGGCCCCGGGAGGCGAGAAAACCGCGCGCCAGCACCAGGAAGGGCGCCGGAGCGGTAAAGGCCCGGGAGACCACGGTACCGAATCGGCCGCCGAGAGCCGGATCGGCCGGTTCCAGATGCTGGTGGAGAATGGTCAGACCGGATACGCCGAGCCTACGGCGGGCTTCCTCGAGGAACGCCACCTTCTTCGCCCGAGCCTCGACAAGCGTCACAGGGAGGCCGGGTCGGGCAAGCTTCAGCACCAGGCCGGGCAAGCCGGCGCCGCTGCCGACATCGAGAAGCGGACCCTCGAAATCGAGATGGGGGAGCACGGCGAGCGAGTCGAGGAAGTGCTTGATGAGCACGGCGCGAGGGTTTCCCACGCGGGTCAGATTGACCCGCGTGTTCCAGTCGAGGAGGAGCGCGCGGTAGCGGCCGAGGTTTTCCCGCAGCGCCGGGGAGACGGGAATTGTGAGCGCCGCGCACCAGGCCTGGAAGTCGGCCCATTCGGCGTCCGTCAGTACGCTCGGGATTTCAGGCATGACTTCCCTGGCCCCTGGCCCGCGTGCGCGCGCGAGTCTCGGCCCCGAAAGGTTTCACGTGAAACCGATTTTCGTCGTCCGATCCCCACGCGTCAAGCGTCGGGCAGCTCCATCCCAGCCAGTCCAGCCGGGTCAGCGCCGTGTCCTGCGCCCGGCGCCCTCGCCCTCACCGCCATTTTGCTCTCCTGCGCTCCTCTCCTGCTCTCCGGACTACACTATCTTGTGTAGGGCCGGTGCAAGCAATCTCCGCCGAGCGCCGGCCCTGCCCTGGTCGGCGGCCGCGCGCGCTGGTTCGGTCGATGTCCTTGCGGGAGTTAGTCCTTGGGGGCAGGGCGGATGACGAGGCGTTTGTAGGGCCCCTCGCCCTCGCTCTCGGTGATGATACCCGGCGCCCCCTTGAGCGAGAGATGCACGATGCGCCGGTCGTAGGAGTTCATTGGTTCGAGTTGCGCCGCCTCGCCGCTAGCGCGCACCTTATCAGCCTGCTCGCGGGCCATGTGCTCGAGCGAGGCCACGTGATCGCTCCGGTAACCCTCCGCTTCGATGGCGATTCGCTTGGTGTTGCGGAGGTCCTTGTTGACCATGCGGTTGAGCAGGTAAGTCAGGGCAGCGAGGACCTCGCCCCCCTCACCCAGAAGGAAACCCTCGGAATCGGAACTGACGGCGAGTTCGATCACGTCGGGGGATTCACAGTCCTGCACCTCGACATCCCCCTCGAGAGGGAGCAGTGCGAGCAGGCCCTCCAGGATGGCACGGGCCCGCTTCGAGGATTCGGTACTGGGACCACGCTCCGCTGCCCCGGGCCCCTCCGCGGCCCGCTGGGGCGCGTAGAGTGCCTCCCCGGCTGCTTCCCGCGCAGGGGCTGAACGTTCGTCCCGCCCTCCCTGGGAACGGGCCGGCCGCCCGGGTCGCTCACGCCGATCTGAACGCGCGCCTCCTCGCTCCGGCCGCCCGGATCTCGTCGGCCGCTCGTAGGCCGGCGCAGGCGGCGGGGGAGCGATAGTGGCTCGGCCTTCCGCCTCGGGCGTAGGACGCGCGACGATGACCGCGCGGCGCTCCATGCCGATGCTGTACTGCCCTGAGGCCTCGTCGGCGACGACCTTTACCTTCAGGTCGTCCTTCGTGAGGCCGTAGTAAGCCTCCGCCTTCTCGAGCGCCTCCGCCACCGTTTTACCGGAGAATTCCTTGAGATCCATTGGCAGATCCTTTGGTCGATCGGTTCGTGAGTTTCCTATCCGCACGGCTGTCAGAAGCTTCTTTGCTCGGGACCTTCTTTGCTCAGGAGCTTCATTGCGAGGAAGAAGGGGCGCGCAGGTCAAGCGAAACGACGGTTGATCCACCATTGCTGGGCGATCGCCAGAAGATTGTTGGCGAGCCAGTATAGCACCAACCCCGACGGGAAATTAAGGAACATGACGCCGAAGACGAGCGGCATCATCATCATGATTTTCTGCTGGGTGGGGTCCCCGGCGGGGGGAGCCATTTTCTGCTGCAGGAACATCGAGCCCGTCATCAGGATGGGGGCGATGTAGGTCGGATCCGGCGCCGAGAGGTCCTTCAGCCACAGCATGAAAGGTGCCTGGCGAAGCGCGATGGAGTTCAGCAGCGCCTGGTAGAGGGCGAAGAAAACAGGGATCTGCACCACGATGGGAAGGCACCCCCCCAGTGGATTGACCTTGTGGGTGCGGAACAGCTGCATTGTCTCCTGGTTCAGGCGCTCCCGATCCTCCTTGTATTTTTCACGCAGTTCCTGGAGCAGCGGCTGCAAGCGCTGCATCTCCTTCATCGAGCGGAACTGCTTCGTGGCGAGCGGGAAGAAGGCGATGCGGATGAGACAGGTGAGCAGGATGATGGCCACACCGTAGTTCCCGACGAACCGTTCGAAGAAGTTCAGAATCCAGAGGAGCGGCTTGGCGAGGACCGCGAAGAAGCCGAAATCCACCGCCTGTTCCAGCCCCACCCCCACGGCCTTCAGATCCTCGATGACCTTCGGGCCGCCGTAAATCTGCACGGTCTGGCTGGTTGACGCCCCAGTCGGGACCGGCGTGGGGGGGAAGTAAACCGCGCTGGCGGCCGACTTCTCGTCGGGTTTCCAGACGCGAACGCGCGCCCGGTCGGGCTGGTCGGGCGCGAGGGCGGCGATGAAATACTTCGTCTCGAAGCCCGCCCAGAGGATGGGCCCTTCCAGCAGCTCCTCCCCCTCGAGCTTGTTCAGGTCTTCGCGCTCGACCGATGTCCCGGCCAGCGCGATCGGACCCGCGTGGCCCGAGAAGCGATCACCGTTCTCCCCGTTCAACTCGCTTCGCCAGAGAACACCCAAGCCGAGCGGAAGCTCCCGCCCGGTCCCGTTGTGGAGGCTCACCTCCATGCTGAATAGATAAGTGTCGGGGCGGAACCGCAGCCGCTTTGTCACGGCCAGACCGCCTGCAAGGGTGGTTCTGAAGGTCAGGCTCTCTGGTTCCTGAAATGCTTCGAAGGTGACGTGTTCCAGATCGATCGGCCGCCCGGCGTCCAGGGAAACTCCGAGCGCCGAACTTTCGGCGGCGGAACCGCTCACCAGTTGCACCCGCGGGCTGTCAGCGTCGAGCGTCTGCGCATAGCGCTTCAGCTGGAGACTCCGGAGCCGGCCGCCGCGATTGGTGAACTCGGCGCGGTAGAGCGAGTTCTCGTAGACAAACGCTTTCTCCGGCGCCTCGGGCGCCGCGGTGAGAGCCGGGGGCGGCGCGCCGGAAGGCCCCGTGTCGGCGGGCTCCGGAGCGGGTGCGTCGGCGGGGGCTTCGGCTGTCGGGGCCTGCGAATCCGCTTTGCCCGTTGCGGTCTGTGTTCCGGGCGGCGGCGGGGGGGGCGCCGTGCGTCGCGTGTATTCGAGGTAACCGAGCCAGACGGTCAGCGTGAGGATGGTGGCCAGCAGGGCGCGCCTGTCCATGCCGGGCCCGCCCTATCGAACCACCCCGCCCTGACGAGGGCGAGGGGATAGGGCGCGTTCCGCCGGGACGGGGCTGGAGAGAACCGGGTCAAAGCCGCCGGGGTTCCAGGGATGGCATCGCAGGATGCGGTGCAACGTCAGGAAAAACCCCTTCCCCGCGCCCTCGAGCCGGATGGCGTCCAGGGCGTACTCGGAGCAAGTCGGGTGAAATCGACAGGACGGGGGGGAAAGCGGCCGGAGCAGCCACTGATAGGCCCGGATGGCCGCGATGAGCGGGGCGCGCAGCATGAGGTTGGCCTTTCTCACCCTTCGTTTCTCACCGATCGTCGTCCCGCGGGTCCCCGCGCAGCGCACCGAGGGCACGATCCATCTCGCGGGAAACCTCCCGCTGCGTCATGGGGCCCAGAGCCCGTTTCGCGATGATGACGAAGTCGCGGGATGGGGGGAGTCGATCCTTGGCGGTCCGGAAGTATTCGCGGAGGAGCCTTTTAATTCGATTTCGAACGACGGCGTTCCCCACCTTCCGACTCGCGGTGATTCCAAGGCGACGGCGTCCGAGCTGGTTGTGGGCGAGGTAGACGATGAAGTGGGGCGAGGTCCGCCGCGCCCCTCTGGCGGAGGCCCGCCGGTAGTCACCACTCAGGAGCAGCCGCTCATCCTTCGGAAGCCCGTGCTTCCGGGCGCGCGATTTCGCGCCGCGCCCCGGCGGTTCCGCCGAAACACCGTTGGTGCTACTTCTTGGCGACACGAACGGTGAGCCGCTTGCGTCCCTTGGCCCGCCTTCGCTTCAACACAGCCCGTCCGGCTGCCGTGCTCATGCGCTTGCGGAAGCCGTGCGTCGTCTTCCTTCTGCGATTATGCGGCT
>JAUYMQ010000426.1 GCA_030698575.1 Deltaproteobacteria bacterium | reverse complement strand
GCTCTGAAAGCCGGTCGGCCAGCTCGTTCACCGGAATGACAGGCGTGTCGGCAATCCTGGCGATCTCGACCTCACCGGGCTCGCGCACGTCGAGGAGCAGGAAGTCGTCCTTGCCGTCGAGCTTCACCTTCAGCTCCACCGGGTTGATCTCATCGACGGGCACCTCATCCTGCGCTTGGCCGATGCCGCAGAACCCCTCGTAGTCGATCAGCTCCTTCACGGTTGGGTTCTCGCCGCAGACGGGGCACTTCGGATCCTTCCGCAGCTTGAACTCCCGGTACTTCATGGCGAGCGCGTCGTACTGGAGGAGCCGCCCGATGAGCGGTGTACCCTTCCCCGTGATGAGCTTGATCGTCTCGGTGGCCTGGATCATGGCGATGGTGCCGGGAAGGATGCCTAGAACGCCCCCCTCGGCGCAGCTCGGGACCATGCCCGGCGGCGGCGGCTCGGGGAAGAGGCAGCGGTAGCAGGGGCCCCGCCGCGCGTCGAACACGCTGGCCTGCCCCTCGAAGCGGAAGATGCTGCCGTACACGTTCGGCTTGCCGAGAAGAACCGAAGCGTCGTTCGTCAGATAGCGCGTCGGGAAGTTATCCGTGCCGTCGATGATGATGTCGTAGTCCGCCATGATGCCCATGGCGTTTTCACTCGTGAGTCTTTCCTTGTAGATCTTCACATCCACGTCCGGGTTCAGGGCCTGGATTCTCCGCGCGGCCACATCGGCCTTGGGCTTGCCGACGTCGTCCACCGTGTAAAGGATCTGACGCTGAAGATTCGTGAGATCGATGAGATCGAAGTCCACCAGGCCGATGGTCCCCACGCCCGCGGCGGCCAGGTAGATCGAGAGTGGACAGCCCAGGCCTCCGGCGCCGACGATGAGCACGCTGGACTCGAGCAGCCGTTTCTGTCCATCGAGCCCGACCTCGGGGAGGATGAGATGCCGGCTGTAGCGCTGGTACTGGACAGGCGTCAGTTCGATGGGCATGGGTCAGGCTCCGAGAAAGGCTCCCCTTCCGGGCGGGGCGGCATCAGGCGATCAGGGCGGGGAATATAGCTCATCCGTCCCGGGGGGCCCAAGGGGTCGCGCCACTGCATCAACCCGATCCTGTCCGCAGATGGACGAGGTAGGCGAACTTCGAAACACGCCGGGGATCCTCGGGCTTGAAGTACATCTCGCGCAGCGATTCTCCCATCACCACCGACTCGACGTGCAGCCCGACGGGCGCGATGATCGTCTTGAGGTCCTCCGGATCCATCATGAACCGGATCGATTCACCGAGTTTCTTGAAGTAGCGGAGCGTCCGGGAAGCGTGCTTGTGTTTCAGCCCTCGCGCGGCCACGAGATCCGCCATGATGTGGCTGCCGGATGCCGAGCGCGCGAGTTGCCTGAGGGTCGATTCCACCGCGGAGCGCTCGAGGTAGGGAATGACGCCCGACCAGACGTAAACCGTTTGCTTGCCGAGATCAAAACCGTTCTCCCCGAGGCGCTCGATCAGGTTCTCGCGCTCGAAATTGACAGCAACCGACCGCACCTTGTCGTAGGAGTCGCCGAAAAGTTCCGGCCGCGCCGCGATGCGCGCACGCTTGGCCTGGCCCGTGTCGGGATGATCGACCTCGAAATAGGCGAGTCGGCGGGGGAGTTCGGGGTGCCGGGCGAAGGTGGTGTCGTAACCGGCGCCGAGAATGACGATCTGCTCGGCGCGGGGGGCAAGCTCGACGAGAAGATCGTCCATCCAGCGCGCCCGCGCGACCGTAAAGGGGATCACGCCGGGAAGCGCGCGTTCCATCAGGCGTTCGATCAGAAGGCGCAAGCCCACCCAGGTGCGCCAGCGTGTGCGGCGGCTCAGGAACGCGCTCGCGTAGGGATCTTCGAAGATGCGAAGGCGCAGGGGCCGAAGGGTCTCGAGCGCCCTGATGGCGGCGGCACCTTCGGCCGTGAAGCTGGGTCGTCCGGGTTTCATCTGCCGGCCCAGCCTCTCACAGCCGCGCGTCTCCCGCAACACGCCCTCGCGCGGCAAGCGGAACGCAGGGGAAGGGATTCTGCCGGGGCGTGGTCAGGGCGTAGCCGCCGCGCCGGCCGCCGCGTCCTCATCTTCCTTGTCGTCACCATCGTCGCCGCCCCAGGGGAACAGATCAGGGAAGATCTTGATGAGCCGATTCGGGTGTCGCTTGAGATCGGACGAAAGCTCGCGCGCGTTCCGGGCCGTGGCCCGGAGATCCGCGATGGTTCCGTCGATCTCCTGATCGTTCCGGTCCATGAGGCCGCGGCTCTTTTCGGCCAGCACCTCCAGATCGTTGGCCATGGCGTCGAGCTTTTCGGAGAGGCTGGCGAGATTCCCGAGCGTCGTGGACAGATCGTCCTTGTGCTTCGTGAGAAGCTCGTCGAGCTCGCTCGTGGCGGAGCGCGTGCTGGCCAGTGTTTCGCCGATGGCGGCGCGGTTCTCCGATAGAAGGCCCTGGAGTTCGGCAGTCATCTCCCGCGCGTTCTTGACCGTGGCTTTCAGGTTCTCCTGGAATTCCTTGTCGTTCAGGAGTGAATCGAGCTGATTGCGAGTCTCCCCGATCTGGTCGGTGAGATCGCCCAGCACGGCGCCGATGTCCTCCAGCGGCACGGTGGTGCGCCCCTCCAGCCGCTCCCCGTCGCTCAGCGTGCGGCCTTGCTTCTCGGGCGGCTCGATCGCCACGTAGCGTTCGCCGAGGAAGCCGAGCGTCTTGATCCGCGGCACCGCGCCTTCCTGTACTTCGGCGTCGCGCTGAACCATCACGCCGAGCACCACGCGCTGCCCGTGTTCCTGATCGAGATCGATGGCATCAACCTGCCCGATCTTCACACCGGCGTAGCGCACCTCGGCGTAGCGCTTGATGCCGTGCGATTCGTCGAAGACGATCTCCAGCCTGATGCGCGGGGTGAAAAGATTCCTGAAATCGCCGACCACGAATATGACCACCGCCGCCAGCAGCCCGGCGGCCACGATCATGAGGCCCGTTCCGATCTCGGTTCGTGAGTATTCCATGCTTTCCGCCCGCCCTCCGTTACTGCTTCAATAGATCGGCCAGGAACTCTTCGCCGGACCGCCGCATGGGAATGGGCCCCTCGGGGCTCCCACTCAGAAATTGCTGGAGCACCGGATCGGGGTGATTCCTCAGCTCCTCCGGTGAACCACTGACCACCACGCGGCCCCGGTAGAGCATGATCACCCGGTCGGCCATGCGGAAGGCGTACTCGACGTCATGAGTTACCACAACCGCGGTGATGCGGAGCTTCTCGCGAAGATCCATGATGAGCTTCACGATGACACTAGCGACGATGGGGTCGAGCCCGGCTGTCGGCTCGTCGCAGAAGATTAGCTCGGGATCGAGGGCAATCGCGCGCGCGAGCGCAACGCGCTTCTGCATTCCGCCGGAGAGCTGGGAGGGCCGGAAGTTCTCGAAGCCCCAAAGGCCGACCATCTCGAGCTTGAGCTTCACCATGAGGTCCACGACGTTCCGGTCGAGCTCGGTGTGCTCGAGGATGGGAAGCGCCACGTTCTCGCCGACCGTCATGGAATGGAAGAGCGCCGACCCCTGAAACAGCATCCCGAAGCGCTTCTGCCAGTCCCGCAGCCCGTCGGGCGACAGGCCGGTGATGTCCTTGCCTCTCACCAGCACCCGCCCTGCATCGGGCTTCATTGTCCCCGATAGAATCCTGAGCAGCGTGCTCTTCCCCTCGCCCGAGAGGCCGATCACCGCCGTGATCTCGCGCTCCATCACGTCGAAGGAGACGGCGTCGTAGACCGGCCGATCGCCGAATCGCTTCTCGAGATTCTCGATCCGGATCACGGGCTCTCTCCCCGCGCTCTCAGCCGTCGCGTTGCTCATCCAGCTCTCCGCCGCGCTGACGCTGTCCCCGCGCCCGCGCTACAGAATGGGCACCTTGAACAGGTAGAAGGAGTAATAGAAAAGCCCCGTGATGAAGAAATCCGCCACGACGATCAGGACCATCGACGACACGACCGCCTCCATCGTCCCGCGCCCCACCTCCTCCGGCCCCCCTTCCACAATGAGGCCCCGGTAGCAGGCCATGAGGGCGATGATCCAGCCGAACACGACCGACTTGACACCGGCGGAGACGAAGTCCTTCAGGACGAGCGAATCCCGCGCGCTGTCGAAGTAACCTCCCGTCGACATGCCGAAGTTTCCCGCGCCCAGAGCCCAGCCCCCCATGATTCCGAGAACGACGGCGAAAACCGTGAGGGCCGGCAGCATGATCGTCATGGCAAGAAAGCGCGGTGCGACGAGAAACCCCACCGGATTGATGCCGATGGTTTCGAGCGCGAGCACTTCTTCGGTCACCTTCATGCTGCCGATCTCGGCCGTGAAGGCCGCGCCCACGCGCCCCGCGACCACGAGCGCCGTGAGGAGCGGCGCCAGCTCACGCGTGAGCGCCACCGCCACCATGCCGCCGATGAGGCTCTCTGCGCCCAGGCGCTTCATCTGGAAGAAGGTCTGCATCGCAAGAATCACACCAATGAGAAGGGCGATGAGTGCGATGATGGGAAGCGAGCGGAGGCCGATTTCCTCCATCTGCCGGAGGATGGCGCCGTCACCGAGCAGCCGGCGGCGGCGCGCCCGGTGGAGGACCCAGCGGAGCGTCTCCATGAGGAGCCACCAGACGCTCGAGGTGTGCCGGAGGAGCGCAATGCCGTTCCGGCCAATCAGGCCGAGCGACCGGGTCAGGATGCGGGAATCGGGCATGGGAGCGTGCGACTCCGGCGGGGGGCGCGGTCAGGTGGCTTTCAGGGCCTCGTCGCGCGTTGTAAAGATCTCGAACACGTCGGCCAGGCGGGCGAGATCGAACACGTCTCGCACGGAGGGGGTCAACCCGACGAGGCGGAAATTGCGCCCCTCGCGTTTCGCGCGCTGCAGCCCCTCGATGAGCGTCGCGATTCCCGAGCTGTCCATGTAGCCGACGCCGGAAAGATCGACCACGACGCCCCGCGTGCCGCCCTGCAGCGCCTTGCCCTGCGCCTCACGAACCTTGGGAGAGCTGTGCATGTCGACCTCGCCATGCACGGCGAGCACCGCCAGCCCGTCGCTGATCTCGAGCAGGACCTCGAACTGTGCGCTCACGCGGGATCCCCTTCCTCACTGCCAGCCTTCCGGCGCTTGATCATCGTGAGGCGCGTGCCGGGGCCGGAGGTCGTGTCGTAGGTAACCAGGTCCATCACGGCCTGGATGAAA
>JAUYMQ010000422.1 GCA_030698575.1 Deltaproteobacteria bacterium | reverse complement strand
CGCCGCCAGATCGACGAGCGCCTGGGCGGTCTCGGTGCTGTGGGTGAGCGGCTTCTCGAGCAGCACGTGCTTGCCGGCCTTCAGGGCGGCGGAGGCAATCGGGAAGTGGGTATGAACCGGGGTGCAGATGGCGACGGCGTCGATGGAGGGGTCGTCGAGAAGGCGCCCGAGGTCCTGGTGGAGGTCGACCGCGGGGTAGCGGCCCTTCACGCGGGCGAGCTTTTCCGGGTCGAGGTCGCAGACGGCCTTCAGGTCCGTCCGGCCGAGCGCGCTGAAGTTCCGGATGAGGTTCGGGCCCCAGTAGCCGCACCCGATGACGGCCACGCAGACGGCGCCTTGCTCGGGGGGATTTGCTGCCAAGTTCGCCTGACCTCCGTCGATTCGAACGTCCGGACAGCCGCCCGCGAGGGCGCGGGCCGGCGGGTTACTCGCGGTTCATGACCTTGTTGATGGCCTTCTCGAAACCGTGGTCCCATTCCATGTGCTGCCAGTCACGGCAGGGCTGGCACATTTTGATGTCGCCCCAGCGGCCGGTACTGTGCAGCTTCCGAAACTTCTCGTAGGCCTCACTTTTCCAGATCTCCTGGATGCCCTGATCGCACACGTTCCCCACGACGCCGTTGTTCCGCCAATCCTCCACGCAGAAACGCACGTCGCCGTTGTAGTTGATGGTGACCCGCTTCCAGAACTGCGGGCAGGGCCAGCGGGTGAGGCCCTTCTTGAAGTACACCTCGCTCACGTTGACGATGTCGAGATCCGTGTTGAGCCCGCGGACCAGCACCTCGTCGACCCTGGGCCCCCAGAACGCCTTGAAGGCCTCGACCTCGTCGAGTGCTTCCTTCTGCTGGATGATGCTGACCATGATCTTGGTGGGCGATCCGATCGCGTTCCGCATATCGATGAGCTTTTGCGTGTTGGCCACGACGACGTCAAACTTCCCCTTGATGCGGATCTTCTCGTAGCTCTCCTTCTTGAAGGCGTCGAGGCTCACGTCGATCACGTCGATCGGCGCCTCGAGAAGGCGACGCATTCGTTTCTCGGTGAGCGTCATGGCGTTCGTGGTCAGATCGACCGGGCCGATGCCCGCGCGCTTGGTCTCATCAACGAAGTCGAGAAACCTGGGGTGCAGGAGCGACTCGCCGTCGGCCGCGTAGCGAAAGACCCAGAGCTGATCCTTGAATCGCTTTGTCTCCTCGACGATCCGGGTGTGGATCGCCGGGTCCATCATCTTTCCCTTGTAGTCGGGGTCCTGGCTGATGACCGGATGGGCGCAGTGAATGCAGGCCATGTCGCAGACGTTGGTCACCGCGATGATGAGGATCGGAGGGAACTCGGCGTGCTCGGGCCGGACGAAACCGAACTCTCCCCCGGCCACGGGCTCGGCCTCGGTGGCCGGGCCGAAGATGGTGGAACCGAGGACCGGAAGCGGCACACTGGCCATCTGATTTCCTTCTGCAGATCGGGGGGATACACCCAACCTTCAAACGCGCATCTCAAGGGCTTGCCGGACCTGCCCGACCCTCCCGTCGGGCCCTGCCATTGAACCGGAACGGGGGGAGTTTTGCAATGCTTGCGCCGGGCCTTAAGGTCTCCTCGGCCCGCGCTTTGCGCGGGACCTCGGGCGGCCCTTCTCGGATTGACATGCGTTATGACGTGGCAGGCCGCTCCATCACGACGGGCACGCCGCCCGAGGGGGCGAAGGTGATGCTTCGCCGCACGATCCGGACCGTGTGGCCCGGAGCAGGCTGGAGCGACGTCCGTCGGATGATTTCAGCCAGGACGATCTTCATCTCATAGGTGGCGAAAGCGGCCCCGATGCACAGCCGGGTGCCGCCGCCGAAGGGGAAGTAGGCGTAGGGGTTCGGGCGCGCGCCGATGAATCGCTCCGGATCGAAACGCAGCGGATCGGGCCAGACGTCGGGTCGGCGGTGGGTGAGGTAGATGGCGGGGGCGACGACGACGCCGGCGGGAATCTCGTGGCCGCCGATCTTCACGGGCTGCTTGGTCAGGCGGGCGACGAAGGGGATGATCGGATTCAGGCGCATCGTCTCCTTGATGAAAGCGTCGAGATACTCGAGCCGCCCGGCGCCCTCGGCGTCGACGGGGCCGCCGCCGCCCGCCTCCTGGATCTCAGCGCGCAGCCGGGCGTGCGCCTCGGGGTGCGCCAGCATGCGGTGCACGGCCCAGGCCAGCGCCGTCGCGGTGGTTTCGTGCCCCGCGACCATGAGGGTCACCATCTGGTCGCGCAGCTCCTGGTCGGTCATCGCGCGACCGTCCTCATCCCGCGCGTCGAGAAGCATCGACAGCACGTCGTCGCGGCCCGACGTGCCCTCGGCGCGACGCCGCGCGAACTCCTCGAAGAGGATCGCGTCGGAATCGCGCATCATCTGCGCGATCTCGCGCCAGGCCGTGAGCGGCCCGAAGTTTCTCCGGAAGATCGGCAGCAGGTAGATCGGATTGGAGCCGAGCGCGAGGCCATGCACCAGGCCGTCGCGCAGGGTGGCGAGCCGCGGGCTCTCCTCCATTCCAAAGATTGTTTTGAAGATGATGTCGAGGGTGATCGCCTGCGTCTGCTCGTGGATGGGGAAGGGCGTGCCCACGGGCCAGGCATCGATGCTGCGGTTCGCGGCCTCCCGCATGGTCGCACCGTAGGCCTTCATGCGGTCGCCGCGGAACGGGGGCGTCATGAGCCGCCTCTCGCGGCGGTGCCGCTCGCCGTCGATGAGCAGCAGCGAATTCTGCCCCATGAGGGGCTCGAGGATGATGTTGGCCTCGCCCGCGTGCAGGACGTCGGGATCGCCCGTGAACATCTCCTTCACGGCTTCGGGATCACTGAAGGCCACGAGGGGTGGAGTCTTGGGAAAGCGGAGCGTGAAGACGTCGCCGTAACGGCGCGCACACCCCTCGAGGAAGTCCACGGGGTAGCGTAGCCAGCGGTAGATCTGAATGACGCGGGGCAGCCGGGGACCCGGCGGAAGCGTGCTCATGCGCCGAGCATAGGAGACGCGGGAAGGGAGGGCAAGGCGAAGCAATCCCCCGGCAGCCGCGCGCTACTTCACGCAGTCGGCGTCTTCCTGCGCGTGGCAGAAGTCGGGGCCGGGGATGACGCGCGTCCAGTGCGAGCTGACGAAGCCCTCGGCCAGATTGAGGAGTTTCACCCGGTACCAGCCCGGCGTGCTCTCCACCAGGACGACTTCTTCGTTGGGGTGCAGCGTGCCGATGATGGGGCTCCCCGAGGCAGGCATTTCGCGCACAAAGACGTAAGTCTGGACGCGCGGCGAGGTTATTACGCGCTCGGCCAGGGCAGGCTCAGGGTCGACGAGCGCAGAAGTGAGCAAGCCCGTGAGCAGGATCGCTCCGAGCCCGAAGCTTGCGGCGAGCCGCAGGCCCCCCTTCGTAACATTTTCGGTCGTAAGCATCCTGGACCCCTCCATTCCGGCAATCGTCGGTGGCGTTGATGCGAACTCAGTCCTTCGAACGTTTGGGCGTTCTCAGCCGCCTGAAAGTCCGCGGCGCCAGGTAGAGCGCGCCGGGGAGCGCGAAGCCCATAACGCCGAACAACGTGAGTGACAACCATGGCGGCGGTGGCGCGTAGCGGGCCCCGTTCCGCACAAAAGGCGCCCGGGGCGGGGCGTCGGCCGGAGCGTTGTAACGCTGAATCTGATAATTAACGAAAACGCCCAGGTAGAGGACCCATAAGATCCAGAACCCGAAGCCAATAAACCGTAGGACGCTCTTTCGCCGAATTCTCATGCCGCCATTCTCCGATCTTTCCGGGTAGACGTCCAGTCGCAGATTGGCCAGCGCCCCTCGAGTTCATGGTGCCGGAGGGGAAGTCGAACCCACACGGGGTTGCCCTCAGGGGGTTGAGACCATCCCGCCCACATCCACGGAGCTTTTTCAAGCGTGCAAGAATCATGCTCCCGTGTACCTTCCGGTGCGTCCCGGAGCAGTCGTGGTCATTGACGGATATCCATTTGACGGTCTCGGTTGACCTTGTACATTGTTTCCTGCAGCGGGTGGCGCGATAGGGTGTTTCTTCGTCAAGTTCAGGGTCGAGGTGGCCGGCCGCGTGAAATCAGGAATCGCACGACGATGAAAACCACGCCCAACCCCGGTGATGAACCAGGCGCCATCCATGGAAAAGGGTGGCGCGTCGCATTCAGGAAGGAGTTCTCCGCCTACTTCCCGGCGACACTCTTCGCTGACTACGCGGCCTTCGTGGGTGCGCGGGGGAAGGTTCTGAAGCTGGAGAGACGCACCCGCATTGTCCTTCTCCGGCTGGCCGTGGGAGCAGCTGAAGCGGACGAGCAACGCTTCATCTTGAAGGAATACAGGTTTCCATTCGCTCCGCGTATAAGAACCTGGCTGCGAATTGCGAAGGCCGAGCAAGAGTTCAACGGACTTCTCCACCTCCACCGCCTCGGTGTTCAGGCGGTCGAACCCGTCGGGTTCGGGCTTCAGCGAAGCCGGTTCGGATTTGTGCGTTCCTGCTTTCTCATGACCATTTTTGTCGAGGATGCTCTCGATCTCAAGGAATGGAGTCGAGAGGAGGAACGAGCCACACCGGGACCGCGCCCCGGGAGCGGGGAGGTTTTTCGGCGGATTGGCGAGGCGTTTCGCCGGTGTCATGCAGCGCGCTTCTTCCTGTTTACCGGAAAACCAAAGAACATCCTCATGCGACGGAAGGGCGCGGAACAGCCCGAGCCGTTCTTCATCGACGTGCCCTATGCCCGATCGCTGCCAACCCGCCCGCTGTCGCGCTGGGCTCAAGGCCGCGACCTTGGTATGTTTCTGGGCGGTTTCCCGCCGGGCAGCCTGACCCGCGGCGATCAGGATGCGTTCTACGAGGGCTATCTGCCTGACCCTCTCCGGGCCTCACCTGACGCGCTTCGCAGGCGCGTAGAACGCGCGATGCTGGCGAGCCAGAACCGAACACTCCTTTCCGCGCTGGTCCATCGCGGGAAACGCGTCGTGAGAAAGTTTCTGGGAATCCGGACCGCTTCCTCTATCAAAGGTTGATACCGCATGGATGAGAAGACGCTCAGTCGCTACAACAGCCCCGAAGGTGCGACGGACTATGTCGGCAAGTTCGATCGCCGATGGACGGAACGCATCAACGACTGGAATGAACAACGGCTCCTTCGGCGGCTCCTCCACTCGGCGGGAGTGGAAAAGGTGCCTGGCGTCGCTCTGGACCTGCCCTGCGGATGCGGGCGCTTGTACCCGATTGTCCGGGAGGTCGCGGACCGTGTAGTCGAAGGCGACTGGAGCTTCCACATGCTCCTGGAGGCGCGCCTTTCGGCGAGTAGCGGGAATAGTCCGGGGCCGGCTTCGGGATTCGTGAGGGGGACTGCGCTTACTCTTCCATTTATCGACCGCGCCTTCGATTTCGTGTTGTCTGTTCGTCTCTGTCATCACATCGGGGAGCACGCAGAGCGAATTCAGTACGTCTGGGAGGTGATGCGGGTGAGCGGCAAGTGGCTGGTATTCACCTATTTCGACCAGACGTCCCTCAAGAACCGTCTGCGGGAATTCAACCGTCGGTTCAATGGCAAGCGCGCCAAGCGGACTCTCCATCCGTCCGAGGTGGCGGCGCTTGCCCGGTCTGCGGGCTTCGATGTAGTCCGCTCCGTCCCGATGTCGCGCCTCTTCTCCGGACATCGCTATGCGGTGCTTCGGAGGAAGGGCGACATTCCGGCCTCGGCCCCGGAACGCTCCCTGACTACCTGAGATTCAGAAAAAAATTCCTGGTGCCGGAGGTGGGATTCGAACCCACACGGGGTTGCCCCCACGGAATTTTGAGTCCCGCGCGTCTACCAGTTTCACCACTCCGGCCCGAAGCCCTGTGAGTCCTGCAACCCTGCGAATCAGACGACGGGGGCATCATAGCAGCCATCTCCCGCCTGTCTAGCGCGCCGCCGTTGCTATGATTGTCTCGGCCCACGCTTCGCGCGGGACCTCGGGCCTCGCAATGACATGCGTGGCTACGGGCGGGGATGCGAGGGAGGTATCTCCAGGCCGGCGAGCACCGCCTTCCGATCCACTTCGCCCAGATCGGCGCCGTTAATCGTGACGCGCACGCGCGGGTGCGACAGCCCATGTGCGCGCAGCACGATCCCCCCCGACTGCGCCTGCTCGAGGGGGCGGCGGTGCATCGGATGCGTCGGACCGAGGC
The DNA here is from genome assembly GCA_030698575.1 of Deltaproteobacteria bacterium. GTDB lineage: Bacteria > JAUYMQ01 > JAUYMQ01 > JAUYMQ01 > JAUYMQ01 > JAUYMQ01. The sequence goes on along the minus strand of JAUYMQ010000422.1, from coordinate 79 downwards.
GCTCGAGCGCCAGATCCACCCGCTCGGGCGAAACCGTGGCGCCGGTCACCCTGCAACCGTTCAGGCCCACTGCGTTCCC
>JAUYMQ010000421.1 GCA_030698575.1 Deltaproteobacteria bacterium | reverse complement strand
CCCGCGCAGCGCCTTCACCAGAAACCGCTTCGACTTTTCCGTGGTCTTCAGCACGCTCGTGAATTCGGCCAGGTTCTTCACAGGCTTGCCGTCCATCTCCTGAATCACGTCGCCGATCTGAAGATTCGATTCCGCCGCGGGCGTGCCGCCCTCGACGTACGAGACGATGACGCCGTCCATCGTGTCGAGACGCTGGCTGATGTAGATCGACTCGGTGATCTCCTTCACGTTGATCCCGAGATCCCGCGCCTCCTCCTCCTCGGCCTGCACCTTCGGCTGCCGTGCGATGACCGCCGTCACCGCCACGGGCTTTCCGTCGCGCAGGAGGTCGACCTTCACGCTCTTGCCGACTTCGGTGTTCGCCACCAGCCGCTGGAACTTGCTCAGCTCCTTCTCCTCCTCGGCCTCCACCGGCTGCCCGTCGAAGCGCGTCATCAGGTCACCCGCCTGGAAACCGGCGGCCTCGGCGGGCGAGCCCTCGCGCACCGAATTGATGATGACACCGGTTGCGTCCGGGAGTCCGAAGTGTTCGGCGATGTCGCGGTCGAAGGGCTGGACCGAAACCCCCAGGTAGCCGCGCTCGATGGAGCCGGAGGCCACGATCTGGTCCCGCACCTTCAGGGCCGTGTTGATCGGGATGGTGAAGCCGATCCCGCGCCCCTGGCCGCGGCTGTTCACGCCGACGACCTCGCCGCGCAGGTTGCTCAGCGGCCCGCCGCTGGATCCGTGATCGATCATCGCGTCGGTCTGGATGAACTCGTTGATGAGATCTTCAACCTCGAGGTTCCGCCCCTTGGCGCTCACGATTCCGAACGAAACAGTCCCGTCGAGGCCGTAGGGATTACCGATGGCGATCACCCACTCGCCCACGCGCACCTTGTCGGAGTCGGCGAACTTCGGAAAGGCCAGGGGCTTGTCGGGGTTCACCTTGATGACGGCGACGTCGGTCTGGATGTCGGCTCCGAGGGTCTCCGCCTCGAGCTTCTTCTTCTCGCCCGGAATCGTGACGGTGACGCTTTCCTCCTCGTCCACGATGTGATGGTTGGTCAGGATGTGACCCTCGGCGTCGATGATGATCCCCGAGCCGGTCACCTTGGCCCGCCGGCCGTCCCGGCGCACGATCGCCTCGATGTGCACGACCGTCGGCTTCACCTTTTCAGAAACGGCGATGATCGTGTCTTGCAGCTCCTCGAAGCGGGCCAGTCGCGCGACGGCCTCTTTTGAATCGGTGTCGCTCGGAGCCGGGTTCTCGGCCGCGCCGCAGGCGGTCACCGCGAGAAGCCAGGCGGCAACAATCAGGGCCAGGGAGCGCCGGGTGCTGCCGGCCTCTTCGCGCGCGGGATGTTCAGATGGGGTCATTCAGATGCCTTTCTTTCCGCGCCCTCGAGGGCGCTTGCGTGCGCTAGCCGCGCAGCGCCTCCAGTATGATGAAGCTCCCCACGGCAATCCCGCCGAGCGTCATCGCCAGCACGAAGCCGAGCAGGAGCAACGGAAAAAAAACGGCCCCCAAAGCCTTGATCGGGCTAATTCGTTGCGCGCTTGAGAGCCCCACGAGCGTCAGGAGGAAAACGACGAAGGCCGCGATCGATTCGCCCGCCTTCGGAATGGCCGCGAAGACCGCGGCGGCCGAGGTGTAGGCGACGACCTTGAGCGTCACCTCGAAGGGGCGGGGGCCGGCCAGGAAGCGAATTCCCAGGTGGATGAGCCAGGCCGAGACGCAGGTGGCCACCACGGCGGCGAAGGGCTGCGAGAAGACCATCGTCAGGTAGCGCTCGGCCAGATCAGGGCGCTCCACGGTGCCGTTCTCGAGTCCCGCCAGCATGCGCGCCGGGAAAGAGAGCACGCCGGCGAGCAGCCCCAGGACGGCAGCAAAGAGCAGCGCCTGGAAGGCGCCACCGGGCGCGTGCAGCGAGGCGAAGAACTTCCTCGGGGAGAACAGCGCCTGGGCCCAGGCTGTCCAGAAGAATGGCGACGGGCCCTCCTGATCCTCCGCCGCGCGAGCCGCTGCGAGACGCTCGGCCTCGCGGAGATCCTCGCCGGACAGATCGAGGCGGTCGCGCGCGATGGTCGCGCGCAGCGCCGCCAGCGAGGGGATTTGCTGTGGTTCCGGCGAAGGGTTTTCCGGCGCGGATGCCTGTTCAACCGGTTCGCTCGGCGGCGGTGCCATCGGTTGAACCGGCGGCGGCGCCACAGGCGCTGGAACCGGCTCAACCGGAACGCCTGACGCCGGCGCGGCAGGCAGGTCGATCAACTCGGCCCGCGCGCCGATATCCTGAATCTGTCGGCGAAGCCGGTCGGCGTTATCGGCGGTCATGACGCCCGAGAATCGCGCAGGCCGCCGCGAAAGCAGTCGCTCAACGGCCTCCCGTGACTGTTCCGGGAAGGTCCAGAGGAGTATGCGCTTCACGCGCGCGCGCGTGTCCTCACCCTCGAACTGGTCGATCTCGAAGGTGAAGCGGCGCTTGGTTGAGGTCTCGTTCATCAATACTTCGGGGGGTTCCGCATGAGATCGGGCGGGTTCGGGTGAGTCATCACGTTCACGCAAGCCGGCTTGCCCGAGGCCTCGGCGCGCTCGAGGGCGGGAACGATCTCCTTCGGATCGGTCACCAGTTCGCCGTAACCGCCCAGCGCCTCGACCACCTTGTCGTAGCGGGTCGGGGCCAGCGCCGTCGCGATGGCGC
>JAUYMQ010000414.1 GCA_030698575.1 Deltaproteobacteria bacterium | reverse complement strand
GCCGATTTCGTCATCAGAAAAACCAGGTCGCGATATTTCGGCACCAGCCACTTTCCGTAGCGGTTCTCGCTGAGGCCCGCCTGGTACATCTCAGCCGTGTCGAAGAAACGAATGCCTCCTTCGAGGGCGGCTTCGATGGTTTTCTGCGCGTCCCGTTCGGAAATTTCCCCGAGATGCCAGCCGCCGACGCCCAGCATCGTGACCCACGCCCCGGTGCTCCCCAGCAGCCGCTGCGGAAGAAGCGGGCCCAGGCGATCGGCGCCGGCAGGCTCCTCACCACGCGTCCGCGCGCCCTGCAGCGCGAGGCTTGCCGTCGCGGCCGCCAGGGTCTTCAGAAACGTTCTGCGATCGAAGGCCATGTGAGATCCTGCCCTCCGGGGGATATCCTGCCCCCCGGTGCGCCGACCTTCATCCTCCCCCATTCACCATTGGGCGGCAAGCCGGTCACGAAGGCGAAACAGCCTAGCGCCGAAAAGATTTCGTAACCTGGCCCCGCCTCGCGCGTATTGACTGTTGGAGAGGGCGGGTTCCTTCAGCCGGACAAGAGGCGGATGCGCGTCCGAACGGATGAGCAGCTCATGGCCCGATACGCCGGAGGCGACCTGCAGGCGTTCGGGGATCTTTATGCGCGCTACGAACGCCGCCTGTACAACTATCTGCTCCGGCTGTCCGGCGAGCGTCACACGGCCGCGGATCTGGTGCAGGACACGTTCCTCAGGCTTCACCGGGAGCGCGGGCGCTATCGCACGGGGGCGTCCTTCCGCCCCTGGGTTTATACGATCGCCACGAATCTCTGGCGCGATGAGCGCCGCCGGCGCGTGACCTCGGCGCGGGCCCTCGAGCGGGAAGCCCCCGATCCAGCGGGAAGCCTCCCGGAGATCATCGATCTCTCCGGCGATCCGGAGCGGCAGGTCGAGGCGGCCCGGATGCTGCTGACCCTGCGGGTCGCCCTGGACGCGATCCCGCAGAACCAGCGCGAGGCGATTGTTCTGAGCCGCTACGAGGGACTCACCCATGAGGAGATCGGCCAGGTGCTCGGGGTCAGCGCCGGCGCGGTGAAGCTGAGGGTCTTCAGGGGGCTCTCCCGGCTGAGGGAAAAGCTCTCGGCCTGGATGGAAGAGTGACGATGGACCAAAAACCGAAGTGCCAGGAAGCGGAAAAACGATTCGCCCCGATGCTCTCCCGGGAAATCAGATCTGGAGATGAGCGCAAGCTCCGGCGCCACCTCGCGGTTTGTGAGGATTGCACCCGGCGCCTGGCGGATCTCTCCGCTGCATGGAATCTGCTCGGGCGATGGGAAGACGAAATGCCTCCCGCCTCACTGGACGGACGAGTTCGCGGGCAAGTCGCGGATGCCATGCGGGTAGACGCGTCCGCGGAACCGTCCGGGGGCATCCGGATGGGGCGGGAGGTATTTCTTCCTGTGTCGCTCGGCGTTCTCTTCGCGCTGATATCGGTGGCGGGCGCCCTGTGGAACCTCGAGAAGGTTGCCCATCCCGTCTTCTCCGTCATCGTCACGGTTGCGCTCTGGTCAGGGCTCTACGTAGCCGCTTTCCTCGCCGTTTTTCGCCGGCTGCGCATCGGCGGCGTCGACGTGGGTAGGCTGGCCGCTGTCGCGCTTGCCGGGAACGCGGGCGCGCTCCTCTTCTTCACGCTTTGTCCAATCTCCAGCGAGAAAGACGTCTGCCACACGATTCCCTTCCTCGAACCGCTCTTCGCCGTCGGCGGCGGGACGCTCGCCTATTTCATCCTCGGCGCCATGTCCGCGATCCTTCCCATGTACCTTCTCACGGCGATCGTGGGGAAGCGCATCGAGACCGCCCCCGGCCGGGCGGCATTGCTCATGGGCGCCATCGTCGCGGTCCTCATCACGCCGGCGCTGGTCCTGCAAAAGGCTCCGCTCACGATCGAGGGGGCCCTGCTGGTCCTCGCGAGCACAGTTCTCGGCCTGTTCGCGGGCAGTTTCCTGGGCACGGTCGCCGGACTCTGGACCACCTCGCGCGTGGGAGCGGCGAATGCCGTCTGAGCGATCCCGGCGCCGCCCTCGCTCCCCCGATCGCGATGCTCCCAGGGCCTATCGCTGCCAGCAGACGGCCGTTGCAGGGCAGCTCGGCCTCGACGAGCCCGAGATCCACGTTCCCAGCGGCGCGCCCCGCCTGCGGGAATGCCCCATGCCGGAAGATCTGTTCAGGGAGATGCACGAGACCTACGCTGCGCGCATGCGGCGGCTTGCACTCCAGATCACGCGCAATGAAGCCGACGCCGACGACGCCGTGCAGGACGCGCTCATGCGCGTCTACGAGAAGTACGCGTCCTTTCGCCACGCCTCATCTCTCTGGACCTGGATCTACCGGATCACGCAGACCAGCGCGCTCATGATTCTGAAAAAAAACCGGTCGATCCGTCGCATCGCCGACGCCTCGCGAGAAATCGTCGACTGTCGCCCGCAGATCAACCGTGGCGCCACCCCCGAGCACGCGCTCATCCAGTCCCGCCTGCTCGATGCCCTGCAGGAAAGCATCGATCGCCTGATACCGTCGCTCGGGCGCCCCATGCGGGACTACCTCTGCGACGGCCTGAGCCAGCAAGACCTCTGCGATCGTCACGGGCTCACGCTGCTTGCCGCGAAGGCCCGCCTGCACAGGGCGCGCGTGCTCATGCGGGGGCGCCTGGCCCCGCACCTTTATCCCTCTTCCCAGATCCGATAAACTTGCGCTTCACCCCCATGATGCAAGCGGGACGGTGCGGGGTCGGACGCGCCGAGCCCGCTTCAGGCATTCGGAAATCGGAGGGAAAGAGATGGCGCTCGACGAGAAGAAATTGACGGATTTCGTTCAGAAGGCGGTGGGCGATCTGGGCGCGGC
>JAUYMQ010000412.1 GCA_030698575.1 Deltaproteobacteria bacterium | reverse complement strand
ATTGGCCGCGCCCGCGGCAAGAACACCGGCAGCAACAATTGCCGCCGCCCCCACTCGAAGTAATTTTGAGAACGTAGTCATCTGAATCATTCCTCCATTTCGGCAACTCTTCAATGAAGCCGGCCCAAACCGCACTCCGTGATTACTAGAGACCTGTTTTTCCGCGGGTGTATTGACATGCATCAATTGATTTGATGACCGCTGGTTCGGACCATCACAATGTTCGATCGCCGTCTTGTGCCCCTTGGCCGCCATCGCTCTCGCGAACGTGGCTTTCACATGAAAAACTCAACAGTTGCGGACATCGTGGCGCCACTGTTCATGGGTTCAACTTGGAACTCCACATTTGCATCGCCTTTGGGCAGGTATAAGTAGCAAAAGCTTTTTGCCGAGCAACCTGATCGAGGCGCTGCTCGACCCGGCGCAATTGCCGGCGGTGATCGAAAACCGGGACGAAGTGGCACGCCATTTCGTCCACCGCCTGCGCGCCAGTCCGCCCATCTCGGCGGCGACGCCTGGCTCGACCAGATGGCGGCGCGGCTCGCCGCCCAACTCGGAACCGCCACGAATAACCCCGGCAGCCAGGCCATCGTTCCCACCCGCTACCGGCTGGGCGAGACGACGCTGTCGTTGTTCTCGACGCTGAGCCAGTTCAGCACGGCGGAAGATATTGCGCTGGCAGACTGGCAGATCGAACATCTGTTTCCGGCGGACGAGGCGACACGGGAGGTGCTGGTGGGGCTGGGGGGTGGGTGATGGGGGGGCAGGAGGATGGGGATCATTCACTACACCGTCGATGAACGTCGGAAATGGGGCCGAGAGGCGACTGTCCGGTTCTGAGCCGGGATATTGGGATAGCTGTCGTTCGCGCAGGGACGGCTCTCGATCAGTCCTAGTCGTTCCGCGGTCTCAACGTGAACGTCTGCTGCCAACGGAAACAGTTATCTACTATCAAGAAGGCGCGAGCCAGCAATGCGTTCAACCTTCACTGTTCGACGTCGCTTGTGGCGAGTCCAGAAACTTCAGTTTTTTCTGGGTAATGGCCTTCCAAATGGGAGCGCCAGCTGTAAGCTTGCGTACCCGACCAATGGTGAGGCCGCTAAACGCGCGAAACGTTGCGGGTGGGCGGCCGCAAATCTGGCGGGATTTTTAGGCCGGCAAGCGGTCTAAGGGGGGCGAATGATCTCGGGATCGAGGAAGCTGCCGTCGCAGCATGTGACAATACGCGTGCCTTGGCACGACGGAGGCTGGAACGGCCGCGTGTGCACCTCCCCCTCGGCAAACACCTCTTGCCTCGTCCTAAGCCGAATTGCTGCCGGAAAGCGCGACGACCAGGACGAGCAAGCTGGACAGCTCTTCGAGGAGCTTGCTACCTCTGTCATGCCGCCGTGCATTGACGAGCGGGTTAGCTTCATGGCCGACCACGACCTCGTCGTGAAGAAGCAGCATCCCTACAAGTCGTCGAGCCCCGAGAGCCATGGGCACTTTGGCGAGACCACGCTCAGGCTCGAAGCCTTTTCGGCGGCTTGCATTCCCTTCGGATGGATGCTGAAGTCCAACGTGGAAGGCGACGAGAAGTCAGGGGAGGTCGGGAAAGCGGCGGCACTGCGCCTGGGCTACGAGCCGGAACGCGAACCCGAACTCTCCTTCAAGACCGGCTGGGTCCAGGACAAGGCCAACCAGCTCGTCATGCTGGACACGTTCTTCGGCGCGCTGGAGCCCGGAACCTCCCTCTGCTTTTTCTACGCAAAAAAGACCCCGCTTTCCGAAAGCGCTAGCCGCGTGATCATCGGGGCGGCACGCGTGAAAGGAATCGGCCAGTATACCGAATACGCCTACGACGCGCCGGGCGAACTGCAGGGTGTTCTATGGGAACGGTGCGTTCGGCATAGCCTGCGTCCCGGTGGCGCAGACGGGTTCCTGATGCCCTACTACGAGGTGCTCGCCGCCGCGGATGCCGACGCTGGCATTGCGGTCGACGAGTGTGTCGCGTTCGCGCCAGACGATCAATTCGACGCGTTCTCGTACGGGTCCGAGCATCTTAGTCATGACGGCGCCATTGGGTCGCTGCTCGCCTGTGCCGGCGCGCTGAGGGCGTCGGCAAAAGTGATCGAGACGGACATATCGACCGCGCTCGCCTGGATCGACCGGGAGGTCGCCCGCCTTTGGACCGCGAGGGGAGTCCACCCCGGGCTCGGCAGCGCGCTGACTGCCTTCGGACTAGAGCATGGGGCGCTGCTCGCCCACGAAATCGCGAGGGTCGGAAGCAAGGAGGGGGAGATCTTCGACGCCTTCTCGTTCATTGACGGGTTCGCCGCCGCGTCGAAGTCGTTCCCGCAAGCGGAGACGTTCGGCTTCGGATCCACATACCGCGAGAAGTGGCGGGGGCTGGCCAAACCTCGCCGGCAGCTTCTCGACCTGATTGCCCGGTGCAGCCTCAATCCCGATCAGGCGTTCAGGGCCTACCAGCCGAGCCAGCGCAACTACTCGGAAGAGACGACGGATGCCGAGATCCTGGCGAATCCCTACCTGCTGTTCGAGCGTGACGAAGCCGCGGCCGACCGCACAGCCTTTGGCATCATCGACCGAGGCGTCTTCCCGGCTGATGCGGTTCGCGCGAAGGTCCCACTGCCGCCGGGAACGGTTATGAGCGACGGTATCGACCGCCGCCGGGTGCGCGGGCTCGTGACCGAACTGCTTGAGCGGGCAGTACAGCTGGAAGGTCACACCCTGCTGCCGCGGAGCTGGA
>JAUYMQ010000407.1 GCA_030698575.1 Deltaproteobacteria bacterium | reverse complement strand
GTTGGCGAGAACCAGATCGAGCTTGCAGTTCACGATCTGGCCCGCCTCGGTCTTCTCGAGCCCGGCGTGTCTGGCCAGGATCTTCTCCGTGATGGTCATTCCCATGCTCAAGGCCCCTTCTCATCCGTGCGTTGCGTGGATTTCTGGCTCTTCCGCCAGCCGAGCTTGTTCAGCGCGCTGATATAGGCCTTGGCGGAGGCCACGATGATGTCCGTGTGCGCCCCGTGGCCGATGGCCGTGATGCCGTCCTCGGTGACAGTCACGCTTACCTCGCCCTGGGCATCGGTCCCGCCGGTGATGGCGTTTACCTGGTAGCGCAGCAGATCGCTCTTGCTCTCGGTGATCCGCGCGATGACCTTGAAGACCGCGTCCACCGGCCCGTCGCCGAACCCCGCTTCCTTGACGACCCTTTCCTCCACCGCCATCTCGACCGTCGCGGCCGGTATCGCGCCGGTGCCGCTCGAAACGTTCACGTGGATGAGACGGTACTTGTCGTCCATGCGGAGCACGGCGTCCGCCACCAGGACCTCGAGGTCCTCGTCGTAGATGACCTTCTTCTTGTCAGCCAGCACCTTGAAGCGCTGAAAGGCATTGTCGAGCTGGTCGGGCTGCAAATCGAAGCCGAGCGAGTGCAGCCGTTCGCGGAAGGCGTGCCGGCCGGAGTGCTTGCCCATCACCAGCTCGTTGCTGCTCCGTCCGATGCTCTGGGGCGTCATGATCTCGTAGGTCATGACGTTCTTCAGCACTCCGTCCTGGTGAATGCCCGCCTCGTGCGCGAAGGCGTTGGCTCCCACCACGGCCTTGTTGGGCTGAACGGCCACGCCCGTGATGCTGGTCAGCAGTCGACTCGACGGATAGATCTCCTCTGTCACGATCCGCGTCGCCAGCCCGAAGAAGTCGTGGCGGGTGCGCAGCGCCATGACGATCTCTTCCATCGACGTATTGCCGGCCCGCTCGCCGATGCCGTTCACCGTGCATTCGACCTGCCGGGCCCCCGCCCTGATGGCCGCCTGCGAGTTGGCGACGGCCAGGCCAAGGTCGTTGTGGCAGTGGACGCTGATGACGGCGCGGTCGATGTTCGGCACGTGGGCACGAATCCCCCGGATGAGCTCCGCGAACTGATCCGGGACCGCGTAGCCGACCGTGTCTGGAACGTTGATCACCCTGGCGCCGACAGTGATGACCGCCTCAAAAATCTTGTAGAGGAACTCCGGATCGCTTCGGGTGGCGTCCTCGGCCGAGAATTCCACGTTGTCGGTGTATTTCCTGGCGAGCTCGACGCTCCGAACCGCGTCCTCGAGCACCTGCTCGGGGCTTTTCTGGAGCTTGAAGCGCATGTGAATATCGCTCGTGGCGATGAAGACGTGAATTCGCGGATTGGCCGCGCCCTTCAGGGCCCCTCCCGCGGCTTCGATGTCTTCCGCTTCGCAACGGGCGAGGCCCGCAATTTCACAATCCCGCACCGTATCGGCGATCTTCTTCACCGCTTCGAAATCGCCGGGGCTGGCAACCGGGAAGCCCGCCTCGATCACGTCGACGCCGAGCTTCTCGAGCTGACGCGCCATGATGACCTTCTCCTCGATGTTCATCGAGGAGCCCGGCGACTGTTCGCCGTCACGAAGCGTCGTGTCGAATATCCGGATGTAGTCAGCCATGCTCATTCACTCCCGGGTCATTCACTCCCGCACCCGCGGCCTCCGTCACGGGGACGGCGGCCCTGCTCCACCCTCGACCGCTCGCAGCCTCTCGACCGCCCGTGCCCGGCGCCGCCGGCGCATGAAGATCAGCGCCTCCAGCGGCCCGCTTGCTGCATAGCTCACGGCCATGATGAAGAGCGTCTTCGCCGGCGCCGCCGCCACCACGACGATCCCCGCCACGAGCACGAGCAGCACCCAGGGCGCCAGCGGGCTCCCGAAGTCGAACTGCTTGAAGCTGCGGTAGCGGACGTTCGACACCATGAGCAGCGCCAGCATCATGATGATGAGCGGAACGTAGAACTGCCTGAACGCGGGGTTGTCGCCCACGTCCCTGAAGAACAGGATCGAGGTGCACACCACCGCCGCCCCGCCGGGGGTCGAGAGCCCCACGAAATAACGCCGCTCGTCCGTCTCGGTCTGCACGTTGAACCGCGCCAGCCTGAGCGCCGCGCAGGCCGCGTAAAGGAACGAGGCCAGCCAGCCCAGCTTCCCGAAGGGCTGCAGCGCCCAGCTGTAGAGCATGATCGAGGGCGCCAGCCCGAAGGACACCATGTCCGCCAGACTGTCGTACTCGCCGCCGAACTGGCTCGTCGTATTCGTCAGCCGTGCTATCCGCCCATCCAGCAAATCGCAAAAGCCCGCAAGGATGAGGCCGACGGCCGACTCGAAGAGTCGCCCGTTGATAGCTTCAACAAGGGCATAGAAACCGAAGAAAAGATTCCCCGTCGTGAACAGCGCGGGCAGGATGTAGATGCCGCGCCTGCGGCGCTCTCCGGTTACGGAAGCCATGCCATCACCGTGCTTCCGCCCTTCACGTGATCGCCGGCCGCGACACTGACGCGGGCGTCCGCCGAAAGGACCACCTCCACCCGCGAGCCGAAGCGAATAAGCCCCATGATGTCGCCGCGAGCAACCGCATCCCCCGGGCGGAGGTAGCAGAGTATGCGGCGCGCCACGAGTCCGGCGATCTGGCGAAAGACGACCTTTCGACCCCTGTCGTCCTCGATGCAAATTTCGGTGCGCTCGTTCGCCTCGCTCGCCTTGTCGAAGGAGGCGTTGAAGAACTTGCCCTTCACGTACTCGACGGTCAGCACCTTCCCCGCGATGGGCGTCCGGTTCACGTGAACATTGAAAATGTTCAGGAAGACGCTGATCTTCCAGGCGCGCCCGCCAATCCAGCGGGGATCCTCGACCTCCTCGACGCGAAGCACCTTGCCGTCTCCCGGCGAAACGACCGCACCGGCCTCATCCGGAACGGCGCGGCGGGGATTCCGGAAAAACCAGATACAGAAGAGCGCCAGCGCCGCCGCAATAGCCGCCGCGACGTGCCAGCCGGCGATCGCGAGCAGCGCCGCCGCGAGAAGCGGTGGTCCGGCGAAGGGCCACCCCTCGCGCATCACGATCGGATACTTCCGCTCCTCGAGCTTCACGCCTGCGCCGTGCCTCCGCGCCCCGGCCGGGCCGGAACGCTCTGGGTCAGTTCAGCTTCCTGTCGACGAGCTTCCCTTTTGCCAGCCAGGGCATGAGCTTGCGCAGGCCTCGTCCGACTTCCTCGATCGGGTGCTCCTCGCCCGCGCGCGTGAGCGCGTTGAAGGTCGGTTTGCCGGCCTTGCCCTCGAGGATCCACTCCTTGGCGAAGCGCCCCGACTGGATCTCGGCCAGAATGCGCTTCATTTCCTTCTTCGTCTCCTCGTTGACCACGCGCGGCCCGCGGGTGAGATCCCCGTACTGGGCCGTATTGGAGATGGAGTACCGCATGTTCGAGATGCCTCCCTCGTAGACGAGGTCGACGATCAGCTTCATCTCGTGCAGGCACTCGAAATAAGCCATCTCGGGAGAGTAGCCCGCCTCGACGAGTGTCTCGAAGCCGGCGGAGATCAGGCTCGTGAGCCCGCCGCAGAGCACCGCCTGCTCGCCGAAGAGATCCGTCTCGGTCTCCTCGCGGAAGCTCGTCTCGATGATGCCGGCCCGCCCGCCGCCGATGGCCCGGGCATAGGCAAGGCCCACCTGCCGCGAGTCCTTCGAGGGGTCCTGGTGAATCGCCAGGAGACAGGGCACGCCCGCCCCACGCTGGTACTCCGATCGGACGAGGTGTCCCGGCCCTTTCGGGGCGACCATGAAAACGTTAACGTTCTTCGGGGCGACGATCTGTCCGAAGTGGATGCTGAAGCCGTGGGCCACGGCGAGATACTTGCCCGGGCGAAGGTTGGGAGCGATCTCCTCCCGGTAGATGTCGGCGTGATTCTCGTCAGGCAGCAGAACCATGATGATGTCGCCGGCCCGGGCCGCCTCTTCGACGGACATCACCGTGAGACCCACGCGCTCGGCCTTGGCTCGGCTCGGGCTGTCCTTCCGGAGGCCCACTACCACCGAAACGCCCGAGTCTTTCAAGTTGAGCGCATGCCCGTGGCCCTGGCTGCCGTAGCCGATGATCGCCACGGTCTTCCCCTTGAGGCGCCGGGGCTGTGCGTCTTTGTCGTAGTAGATCTTGAGCGCCATGGTGCTCGGTCTCCCCTTCCCCAGCCTGGGTCAGTTTCCCCGGCCGATTGCAATGCGTCCCGTGCGCACGATCTCCTTGATGCCAAGCGGACGCAGGAGCGCGATGATCCCGTCGATCTTCTTGTCGCCGCCGGTCACCTCGACTGTGAAGGACTTCGGGGTGACGTCCACGACCTTCGCGCGGAAGATGTCGGCGACGCGCAGCGCTTCAGCACGGGTCGCGGGCTCTGTGGTCACTTTGATGAGCACCATCTCCCGTTCGATGTGATCCCCCTCGGTCAGATCGGTCACCTTGATCACGTTGATCAGCTTGTGAAGCTGCTTCGTGATCTGTTCGATGATCTGATCGTTCCCATGCGTGACGATGGTCATGCAGGAAACGCTCGCGTCGAGCGTCTCCGCCACGCTGAGAGAGTCGATGTTGTAGCCCCGGGCGCTGAAAAGGTTCGCAATTCGCGAAAGAACGCCCGCCTCGTTCTCCACGAGGACGGATATGGTTCGTCGCATACCAGCCTCTCTTGGGGGGTCCGGCCGCCCCTAAACGAGGAGCATCTTCGAGAGCGGGGCGCCCGACGGAACCATGGGCATCACGTTCTCCTCATAGGCCACCTGGAAATCCATGATCACCGGCCTGGGCGTGGAGAAGGCCTTCTCCAGCACCGGAACCACCTCTTCCGCCTTCGAAGCGCGAAGTCCCACGCAACCGAAGGCCTCGGCCAGCTTCACGAAGTCGGGCGCCACCGACAGATCGATGAAGGAGTAGCGCCGATCGTAGAAGTACTGCTGCCACTGGCGAACCATGCCGAGGTTCCGGTTGTTGATGATGCAGGCCTTCACATTCAGGTTGTTCTCGACGGCCGTGATCACCTCCTGCATGGTCATGACGAAGCCGCCGTCGCCCACCACCGCCAGGACGAGCTTGTCGGGATAGGCCGTCTGTGCGCCCACCGCGGCCGGGTAGCCGTACCCCATCGTGCCCAGGCCCCCGGAGGTCAGATTGCAGCGCGGATTCTTGAAGTGGTACATCTGCGCCGTCCACATCTGGTGCTGCCCCACGTCGGTGGCGACAATCGCCTCGCCGCGCGTCATCTCGTAGATCTTGTCGATGACGTACATGGCGGAGAGATCCCCCGGTCCTTGCTCGTAGGTCAGCGGGTGCTGATCCTGCCACTCGCGGATCTGGTTCCACCAGGGCTTCAGCTTCGAGGGGTGCCCCTTGAACTTCCCCCCGCTCTTCATGGCGTCGAGCATCTGCTGGATCACGACCTTGGAGTCACCCACGATCGGGATCTCGACGTGCACGTTCTTCCGGATCGACGTCGGATCGATGTCGATGTGTATCTTCTTCGAGTTCATGCTGAACTCGTCGAGCTTCCCCGTCACGCGGTCGTCGAACCGCGCCCCGATGGCCACCAGCAGATCGCAGGAGTTGACCGCCATGTTCGTGGCGTAACGGCCGTGCATCCCGAGCATCCCCAGTGAGAGCGGATGATCGCCCGGGAACCCGCCGAGCCCCATGAGGGTGGGCGTCACGGGCGCGCCCATCAGCTCCGCCAGCTCGGTCATCTCCGGCGCGGCGTTGGCGTTTATCACGCCTCCGCCGATGTAGAGCACCGGCTTCCGGGCCTCGAGCAACGCGGCGACGGCCTTCTTGATCTGGCCCGGATGCCCCTGCATCGTCGGGTTGTAGTACTTCATCTTGATCGACTGCGGGTAGGTGAACTCGCAGGTCGCCGCCGTGACATCCTTCGGCAGATCGACCAGCACCGGACCCGGCCTCCCCGTCGTGGCGATATGGAAAGCCTGCTTGATGGTGTACGCCAGGTCCTTCACGTCCCTTACGAGGAAGTTGTGCTTCGTGCAGGACCGGGTGAGTCCCAGATTGTCGGCTTCCTGGAATGCGTCGTTGCCGATGAGATGGGTCGGCACCTGGCCGCTGAAGACAACGAGCGGGATGCTGTCCATATAGGCGGTCGCCAGCCCCGTGATCGCGTTTGTAAGCGCGGGGCCGGAAGTCACGAGGGCAACGCCGGGCTTGCCGGTGGCCTTCGCGTAGCCGTCCGCCATATGAACGCCGCCCTGCTCGTGGCGACAGAGAATGTGCCGAGGGGACTTGGAGCGATATATTTCGTCGTAGAGGTGCAGGACCGCTCCGCCGGGGTAGCCGAACACAACTTCGACCCCCTCCGCGCGGAGGCTTTCAACGAAGATCTTTGATCCGGTGAGTTTCATGGGGTGCCATCCTTCCTGATCCTGTGCCGGGCTCCTTCCGGTGGTCGACGCGCGCGGCCTTGTGGGCCACACCGCCGGTCCCCCGGGGCCAGTGCCCGCGTGGGATCGCTAGACGGTTACAGACTTTCCCCTGTCTCGGGTTCTTGAACCCCTCCTCTGTGTATCTGCCCCCCAGCGTGCGGGCGGCCGGTTCACGGAGAGTTATCGGTATTCCAAGCGCCAGGGTAAATTCCCCCGGCGGTGGCATTTCGCCACCCGGGAACGGTGGGCCGGGGAATGAGTCCTTGGCCGGACTATTTATCGGTACTGGCGGAGTATGGTTTCGATCTTGTCCTTGCCCGCCAGTTTGCACTTCTGGAGGCGTTTCCTCTCAACCGTCTCCTCGGGCGTCAGGTACTCCCGGTGGTTGAGCTCATCGAGTTCGTGTTCGTACTTCTGGTGCTCCTCCCAGAGTCTTTGCAGGGATTCGTCCTGCTTGCTGACCTTGCTTATCAACGCCAAGTCCTGTTGATCCATGCGCCCTCCCTGAACGCAACTGCTGGTGAGAAAAGAGGGTCGGTCCCTCTTCTACTTCTCTTCCGGACAGGGATGGAAAAGGGGGACTTTCCCCCTCTTCTCAAGCCCGGCGGGGCGGGCTCCCAGAAATGGTCTATGTACGCGTCATTCTAGGGAAAGGTCCGATTCCTGTCAACGCGGTTCTGGGTTTCCAGGGCCCCTCCTTCACTGCTCATTGCCCGACTTCCCCCGGATTCACCCGCGCCCCCCCTCCCGGAGGGCCCAGGCCAGCTCGGCCTCGCTCGCGCGAAGATAGCGGGGGACGAGAGAAACAGGGTCTTCCGTGAGCCCCGCCTGGAGGCGCGCAATCCCCAGCCAGCCCACCCAGGCTGCCCGGGGCTGGTGCGCGGGGCCGGCTGCAAAGCGGGCGCCCTTTCCGAGGACCTTCGCGAAGATGTCCGCATAAACCTGGGCCCCGTCCCCCAGGAAAAGCGCCTCTTCGGTGGCGCCGGCCACGCGGCGTGCAAACGACTCGGGCGCATAGGCGCCCTCGGGCACAAGGGCTCGCCAGTCTCCGGCTTCCCCGTCCCACGCAAAGAGCGCGCCGTACACCTCCCCCTTGCGCGCATCGAGCGTCGGGCAGACAGGCGTCCGCCCCGCCGGGGCGTTCATGGCGAGAGCTTCGAGGGTCGAGACGGCGACAATCGGGAGCGGGTGCGCTTCGGCGAGCCCCTTGACCGTGGCAAGCCCGATGCGCAGGCCCGTGAACGAGCCCGGACCCGCGGAGACCGCGAGCCCGGTGAGATCGGCGAAGCTGATGGAGGTGTCGCGCAGCGCCTGATCGACGGCGCCAAGGATGTGATCGCTGTGGGTCGCCTCGAGGCCGTGCATGATCTCGACGCGGAGGCCCTCGTTGGAAACAATCGCCACCGAGCCGCTCTTCGTGGAAGTCTCTACCGCCAGGACGAGATCCCCGGGCAGTGCGCCAGGCGACTCGCCGGGACGACGCCGGGGCGCGGCGGTCACATCAGCCCCGTCCCGACGTCTTTCAGGAAGCCGACGATCTGGTTCCAGGATCGGGCGATGTCATTGTAGAAGGCCACCCCGATGAGGAGTATCAGCATCGTGAGCCCGACCTGCTGCGCCAGTTCCTTCTTGCGCAGGCTGATGGGACCTCGCTTGAGCCCCTCGATCGCGAAGAAGAGCAAATGACCCCCGTCGAGGATGGGGATGGGGAGAAGGTTGAGGATTCCCAGGTTGATCGAGATGAACGCCATCATGCGCACGAACGTGACGAGCCCCTCGTCCGCGGCCTTGGCCGCGACGACGCCAATCTGGATGGGGCCTCCGATGTTGTCGAGGCGAACGGCGCCCGTCAGGAGCTTCCACATGCCGACGACCACCAGGTCGCACATCCGCCAGGTTTCCTCGACGCTCTGCGCCAGGGATTCGATCGGATTCCGGACCACGCGCGGCTCGACTTTTCCCGGGACGTAACGGGCCAGGCTGGCAACGCCCACGTAGTATGTCTTGCTCTCCTTGGCCAGCGGGTCACGGTTGAAGCGAAGGCCCGGCGCGACGGTTACCGTCATATCAACGCCCGCGCGGCGCACCGTGACAGCCAGAGACTTCCCGTTGCTCTCGATAACCCTCTCGGTAAAAGCCTCCCAGTTCTCGAGCGCTTCTCCGTCAATACTGACGAGGCGGTCGCCCTCTAGAAGCCCGGCCTCCTCGGCGGGTGAGTGCCGCTCGACGTTCCGTATGAAGAGCTGCGGGTCCTCGAACCCGGCCCGCTCCATGAGCGCTGCGCTCTCAAGACCGTCCAGTTCCTCCGGCGTGCCCAGCGCCGGAAGGGTGAAATCCATCGGTTTGCCGTCGCGTTCGACGGCTATGCTGATCGGACCGCGCGCCTTCTGCAGGCTCGCCCCGAGCATCGGATGATGGGTGAGCGGACGGCCGTCCACGGCCTTGATCTGATCGCTCATCCGCAGCCCCGCCTCGTAGGCCGGCGAGTCGGTGCGGCTCACCGCCGCGGTGGCGGCTTCATACAGGGGAGTTATGCCGATGGCGCCAATCTCCCCTTCGTCGCCGAGCAGGGTCTTGACGGTTTCGGACTTGGGGACAACGGTCACCTCGCGCCGTCCGTCTGCCCCCTCGATCTCGAGACGCAGCGGCTTCCCGACCGACGCGAGCAACGCCTCGGAAAGGTCCTCCCACCAGGTGACTGGCGTTCCGTCGATGGCGACGATCCGTTCGCCCGGAGCGATCCCGGCCTCTGCGGCCACCGAGTCCCGCTCGACCGAGCCCACGTAGGTGGTGACATCGGGGTAGCCGGTGAAATAGAGGGCCATGAAGAGCAGAACGGGGAGTGCCAGGTTCATTCCCGGCCCGGCGAAGACGATGAGGGCCTTCTGCAGAAAGGGGCGCGTCGAGAGTGTGCGACCCTGATCCTCGGGCACGATCTCCTCGCCGGGATTCTCGCCGAGCATCTTGACGTAGCCTCCAAGCGGAATCCAGGAGAGGACGTACTCCGTCTCGCCGCGAGTCCAGCCGACGATGCGGGGCCCGAAGCCGATGGAGAACTTCATCACCTTCACGCCCAACCACTTGGCGAACGCAAAGTGGCCCAGCTCGTGCACGAACACGAGCACGCCGAGCATGATGATCAACGGGAAGATGCTCCAGATGAAGCCGAGGGCCGTTTCGACGAATGATTCCACTGCTCACCTCTCGCTCTGTGGCGGTGATACGGGTGATACGTTGGGGTGACGGAGCCGCTAGTTCGGTATCGGCAACCCGCCGATAATCTTCACGGCATGTTGCCGCGCCCAGGCGTCGGCTGCAAGGGCGTCTTTCAGGGTCAATATCGGGCGGGGGACATGGGCTTCCATGGTCCTCGCGATGCTCTCCGTGATCCCCGTGAACCTGATCCGGCCATCCAGAAATGCGGCCACGCCCTCCTCGTTGGCGGCATTCAGCACCGCTGGCATTGTGCCGCCGTCTTTCAGCGCGCGCAGCGCCAGGCCGAGGTTCGGGAACTTCGCGTGATCCGGCGCCTCAAAGGTGAGCGACCCGAGCTCTACGAGATCCAGGCGCTCCATCGAAAGCGGCAGCCGCTCGGGGAGGCCGAGGGCGTAGGAGATTGGCCCTCGCATGTCCGGGACGCCTAGCTGGGCGATGACCGATCCGTCAATGTACTCCACCAGCGAGTGCACGATGCTCTGCGGGTGGATGACAACGTCAATCACCCCAGGGTCCAGATCGAAGAGCCATCGCGCCTCGATCATCTCCAGACCCTTGTTCATCAGCGACGCGCTGTCGATCGTTATCTTCGGCCCCATCTCCCAGTTCGGGTGCTTGAGCGCCTCGGACGGCTGCATTCCCGCCAGCTTCTCCCGCGGAGTCGTCCGGAAGGGGCCTCCCGAGGCGGTCAGGGTGACCCGCCGCACATCCGCCCGCCGGTGGCCGGCCAGGCACTGGTGGATCGCCGCGTGCTCGCTGTCGACCGGCAGGATGCGCACCCCAACCCGCCGCGCCTCCGCCATGACCAGTTCGCCCGCCATGACGAGCACTTCCTTGTTCGCCAGCGCGACGTCGCTCCCCGCCCGCACGGCAGCCAGCGTGGGCACGAGCCCGCTCGCGCCAACAAGGGCCGAGACCACCAGGTCCGGGCGGTCGCCGGTCGCGACCCTGACCACTCCCGCCTCGCCCTTCAGGATCTCGACCTTCGTCCCCCCGAGTTTTTCGGCAAGCTTTCCCGCGACCTCGTCGTCGAGCACGCTCACCACGCGCGGCTTGAAACGAATCACCTGCTCGGCGAGAAGATCGGCGTTGCGCCCGGCGGCCAGTGCGATCACCTCGAACCGATCCGGGAAGCTCTCCACGATCCGGAGCGTGTTGACGCCGATCGATCCTGTCGATCCAAGGATGGCAAGACGTTTCATCTGTCCGCCTGGCTGCGCGCCCTCCTGCCCGTCTGCTCGCTGGTCAATCCGAATCGCCGCTCGCGCGACGCGTAGTCCTGCAGGGCGCGTTCGAGCGCCGCGCCATCGAAGTCCGGCCACAGCGTGTCGGTGACATAGATCTCGGTATAAGCGATTTGCCAGAGCAGGAAGTTGGAAACCCGTTGTTCGCCGCCTGTTCTGATGAGAAGATCGGGGTCCGGCGCGTCACCGGTCGAGAGGTAGCTGGCAAAACTCTTCTCGTCGATCGCCTCGAGCGCGAGCCTGCCCTCGGCCACCTCGCGGGCCGCCGCCCGGGCGGCGTCGACAATCTCCTGCCTGCCGCCGTAAGACAGCGCGAAGGTCAACTTCAGCCCGTCGTTGTTCCGGGTCTTCAGGATGGCGTCGTTGAACAGCTCCTGAATGTCGGGGCGCAGCTCATGAAGCCTTCCGATGGCCTTCACCTGGACGCGATTGCTCATCAATTCATCGAGCTCCGAGCGGATGTACCG
Organism: Deltaproteobacteria bacterium; assembly: GCA_030698575.1. Lineage (GTDB taxonomy): Bacteria > JAUYMQ01 > JAUYMQ01 > JAUYMQ01 > JAUYMQ01 > JAUYMQ01. The sequence continues at coordinate 11,909 of JAUYMQ010000407.1, read as the reverse complement.
CTTGAGCAGGACCATCAGCTCGCTCACCTCGGCCTTCGGCCGGCTCCAGTTCTCCTGTGAGAAGGCGTAGAGCGTCAGCCGTTTGACTCCCATCTCGTCCGCCGCACGCACCACCTGACGCACAGCTTCGACGCCTCGCCGGTGCCCCATGACACGGGGCAGGCCACGGCGCGTGGCCCAGCGTCCGTTGCCGTCCATGATTATGGCGACGCTCTGCGGGACCGCCGCTCGGGTCTTGTCGCTCATCCGGCTGATTCTCGGTTGGCAAAGGCGGGGGGTACGGGGCCACGGATCGGGCGGAAGAATCAGATCTGGAGAATCTCCTGCTCCTTGGCCTCGAGCATTTTGTCGATCCTCGCGATGTACTCGTCGGTCAGCTTCTGCTCCTGATCCTGCGCCCGCCTGCTCTCGTCCTCCGGGATCTGCTTCTCCTTCTCCAGCTCCTTGATCTTGTGGATCGCGTCGCGACGGTGAGCGCGCACTTCGACGCGGAAATCCTCCGCGCTCTTCTTCACGACCTTCACGAGTTCCTTGCGGCGCTCCTCGGTAAGATCGGGGATCGCTATCCTGATAATTTTTCCGTCGTTCGAGGGGGTGAGGCCCAGATCAGACTTTTGAATGGCCTTCTCGATGGCCGAGATGATCTTTGAATCCCAGGGGGAAATCGTGATGAGCTTCGGCTCCGGAACCCCCAGGGTGGCCACCTGATTGAGCGGCGTGGGCGTCCCGAAATAATCCACCCGGACAGGTTCGAGCAGCGCGAGGCTCGCGCGGCCCGTGCGGACGCGCCCGATTTCATGCTTGAAGGCCGCGATCGCCTTCTCCATGTTCTTCTTCGACTGCGCTGCTACTTCCCCAAGATTCTGATTCGGTTCCGTCATGGCCTGCTCCCGTGTTCCCACCCCGCGCTCGATACTGCGCGCGCGGGCGATGTCAGCTCACGGTTGTTCCGACGGGCTCGCCGAGAATCACCCGCCGCAGGTTTCCGTTCTTTCGAATGTTGAATACGATAATGGGAATCTTGTTGTCCATGCAGAGCGAGACTGCCGTGGCGTCCATCACCTGAAGCCGCTTTTGCAGCACGTCGAGGTAGCTGAGGCTGTCGAACCTCACGGCCGAGGGGTTCTTCTCGGGATCGCTGTCGTAAACACCGTCGACCTTCGTGGCCTTGAGGATGACCTCGGCGTGCGTTTCGAGGGCCCGCAGCGCAGCGGCAGTGTCGGTGGTGAAGTAGGGATTTCCGGTGCCGGCGGCAAAGATGACGACGCGCCCCTTCTCCATGTGCCTGATGGCCCGGCGGCGGATGTAGGGCTCGGCGACTTCCCGCATCTCGATCGCCGACTGAACGCGTGTCGCAACCCCGAGCTTCTCGAGGGCGTGCTGCAGCGCCATCGCGTTGATGATCGTGGCGGTCATCCCCATATAGTCGGCGATGGCCCGGTCCATTCCCCGGGCCGTCCCCTCGATTCCGCGGAAGATGTTTCCGGCGCCGTTGACGATCGCCAGCTCGACGCCCAGTTCGTGGACTTCACGGATCTCGCCGGCGAGGGCTTCAATCATGTCGCCTTCGATCCCGTAGCCCCCTTCCCGGGTGAAAGCCTCTCCGGAGAGCTTCAGAAGGGCCCGCTTGAAACTCGGCGCTTCCTTCCTGCCCATGGGAACCTCTCTGCAGTTTTGGGTTAGGGGCGCCCGCCGGCGCCCACTGGTCGGCCTGTTCCTGCGCGCCGGCCCCTCACTCGCCGAGCTGGTAGCGCACGAACCGCCGGATCTGCACGTTCTCACCGACCTTGGTGCGAATCTCCTGGAGGAGGTCTTTGACAGTCATGTTCTGGTCCTTGACGTAGGCCTGCTCCGCCAGGCAGACATCGCCGAAGTATTTCTCCATCTTCCCCTCGGCGATCTTGTCGACGACCTTCTCGGGCTTGCCGCTCTCCCGCGCCTGCGCCGCATAGATCGTTTTCTCCCGCTCGATGACCTCGGCGGGCACGTCCTCGCGCCGGAGGTAAAGCGGGTTGGCGGCCGCCACCTGCATGGCAAGGTTTCTCGCAAACCCCTGGAAATCGGGTGTGCGGGCCACGAAATCGGTCTCGCAATTCACCTCGACCATGACGCCGATCTTCCCGCCTGCGTGCACGTAGCTCCCCACCGTGCCTTCCTTGGCCTCGCGCGATTCCTTGGCGCGCGCGCTTGCGAGGCCCTTCTGCCGCAACAGCTCGACGGCCTTGTCGGCGTCTCCGTTGGCGTCAATCAGCGCCTTCTTGCAGTCCATCATCCCTGCGCCGGTCTTTTCACGCAGGTCCCTCACCATTTCGATCGTGATTCCCACCGTTCAATCTCCGTCTGAAAGCTGTTTGTGGCGTCGATCTGGGCGATCCGGCGCCGGCCTCAACTCGTCGAGTTCGGGGTCGGCGCTTCCGGGGGGGCGGCCGGCGCTGCCGGAGCCTCCTCGGCGGGGTCGGCCACTTCGGTGCCGGGAGAGATGTAGGCGCGCATGCCCCCGGGCCTCTCGACGAAGGACTCCTTCGCCTTATGCTTTCCCTCGGGGTCACGGGCGCGCTCCTCGAACAGCGCACCCCCCTCGATAACGGCGTCGGCCATCTTCTCGCAAAAAAGCTTAATCGCCCTGAGGGCGTCGTCATTGCCCGGAATGACGTAGTCGATGTCGTCCGGATCGCAATTCGTATCGACCACCGCCACGGTCGGGATCCCGAGCCTGCTCGCCTCCTTGACAGCGATGTGCTCCTTCTTGACATCGATCAGGAAGAGCACATCGGGGAGGCGATCCATTCCCTTGATACCGCCCAGACTGCGCTGGAACTTTGCGATGTCACGCGTGAGCGAGCTGGCTTCCTTCTTGGACAACTTGGCGAACGTGCCGTCGTCGCGCATGGTCTCGAGCTGCTTGAAGCGGTCAATGCTGCGCTTGATCGTGCGGTAGTTGGTAAGCATTCCGCCCAGCCAGCGATTGTTCACGTAGAACATGCCGGCTCGATCGGCCGCCTCGGCGATGGACTCCTGGGCCTGCTTCTTGGTGCCGACGAAGAGAACCCGGCCGCCGTTGGCCACGGTCTGGGTGATGAACTGGCAGGCTTTCCTGAAGAGATCGACCGTCTGCTGCAGGTCGACGATGTAGATGCCCTCACGGGCGCCGAAGATGTAGGGCTTCATCTTCGGATTCCAGCGCTTCGTCTGGTGGCCGAAGTGGACCCCGGCCTCCAGAAGTTCCTTCATGTTGATACTGGGCATTCGATGCCTCCGGGTTACTCCTCCGCCGTGGCCCTGCCCGGCGCGCGAGTTCGCGCCAGGCCGTCCGCGATCAATAGACCGCGGTCACCCGAAGAGGGCCGCTCACGGCGTGTGGGATAGAAAGCTAGAAAAGCGTAACTTTTTAGCATGTTTGCGAGGCCGCTGCAACATCAGGTTCGGTAGGAGGCATTGATGCGGATGTAGGCCTCGGAAAGATCGCAGGTCAGCACCTCGGCCCCGCCCCGCCCCAGACCCAGGTCGACCAGGAGGGTGTAGGCGTGCCCCTGCATCACCCGCCGGGCGCGGGCTTCGACGGCCGCTCCGGCGTACCGGCCGCGGCGCAGGATCGCGGCGGCGCCGATCTTGATGCTGATCCGGTCGGGGGCGAGGCGGACGGGGGCCGCACCCAGGGCCTGGATGATCCGCCCCCAGTTCGGATCCGCTCCATGGATGGCCGTCTTGACGAGCAGGGAATTCGCGACCGCATAAGCCGCGGCCCTGGCGTCGCCGTCGGAGTGCGCCCCGCGCACCGCAACCGTGACACGCTTGGTCGCGCCTTCGCCGTCGGAGACGAGTTGCGTCGCGAGGTCGGCGCAAACCTCCTGGAGCATCTTAAAAAATCGACGCGTGGCGCCGCTGCCGGGCTTCAGCGTCTCGCGGTGCCCCTCGCCGCTCGCCATGATGACAACGGTGTCGCTCGTGCTCATGCATCCGTCGATAGTGAGGCTGTTGAAGGTCGTGTCGCAGGCGTCACGCAGGAGCCGCCGGAGGAGAGGCGCGCCGATGCGCGCATTCGTGGCCAGGTAGACCAACATCGTGGCCATGTGCGGCTCCACCATGCCGGCCCCCTTGGCGATCCCGAGAAGACGGACGGCGCCACCCGGAAGCCGCCCCAGGCGCGTTGCAATCTTCGCGTGGGTGTCGGTCGTGAGGATCGCCTCGGCGGCGTCGGCGAAACCCCCGGGTGAGAGATCATCGACGAGCCGCGGCAGCCCTCGACGAATGACGGAGAGCGGGAGCCGGGAGCCGATCACGCCCGTCGAGGATTGGAGGATCTCCTCCTCGCCCACGTCCAGCAGCCTCGCGGCATAGCGTCCGATGCTCCGCGCGTCCTTCTCCCCCGCGGCGCCGGTGTAGGTATTGGCGCAGCCGGAGTTCACAAGGATCGCCCGCGCCCTCCCCCTGGTCGCACGCTCGCGCGAGAGCCGGACGGCCGGGGACTGGATGCGGTTGGTGGTGAAGACACCGGCGACGGTCGCGCCCCCGGGACAAAAAATGAGGGCCAGGTCCTTGGCCCCCCGCTTCTTGATGCCGCTTGCGAGGCCTCCCGCCAGGAAGCCGGGCACCCCGGGTGTGCTGGTCAAATCGCCGTCCTCCAGGGAAGCCCGTCCGCGGCGGCCTCCCGCCAGCCCCCGCCTTACCGGCCGTGGCATTTCTTGAACTTCTTCCCCGATCCACAGGTGCAGGGCTCGTTTCGGCCGACCTTGGCGACGTCCCGCTTGACGGGTGTTCGCTCGGCCGCCTCTCCGCGGTTCATGATCATCTTCTGTGGCTTCGGCTTGGGCAGCGGCGGCTCTTCCATCCGAACCGGCTCCGGCGGCTGGAACTTGAAGAGTCGTTCGAGAAAGTCGGCCTTCATGGCGGCGAGCATTTCCTCGAACATGGTGAACCCTTCCTTCTGGTACTCGAGCTTCGGATCACGCTGCCCGTAGCCCCGGAGGCCGATCCCCTCCTTCAGGTGATCCATGTTCAGCAGGTGGTCCTTCCAATGCGAGTCCAGGGTCTCGAGCAGGAACTGCCGCGCCCACCCCATCAGATCGGGGTAATTGATCTCGGCGAAGCGGCCGGCCAGCTCGGCGCAGCGCGCCTCCTTCTCCTTGTAGCGCGATTCGATCGACTCCATGAGCTCCGCGCGGAAGCGGCGCGCGTCGATGTCTCCGAGCTTCTCGGGCGAGAGATCCAGATCGAGCCCGAAGAGCAGCCTCGCCTGGTTTCCAATGCTCTCGAGATCCCAGTCCTGGGAGGTCTCGCGGTCGTCGGTGCAGGTCTCGATGATCTGCTCGACGCCGTCTTCCATCCAGGTGCTGATGTCCTCCCCGAGATCGGCCGCTCCAAGCACGCGCCGTCGTTCCTCGTAGATCACGGTGCGCTGCTTGTTCATCACGTTGTCGTACTCGAGCAGGTGCTTCCGGATGTCGAAGTTGTGCCCCTCGACGCGCTTCTGGGCGTTCTCGACGGCACGGCTCACCAGCTTGTGCTCGATCGCCTCCCCTTCCTGCATGCCAAGCTTCTGCATCATGGGCGCGATGCGATCCGAGCCGAAGATGCGCAGCAGGTCGTCCTCGAGAGCAAGGTAGAAACGCGAGGAGCCCGGATCGCCCTGCCGACCGGACCGGCCGCGGAGCTGGTTGTCTATGCGGCGCGATTCGTGCCGCTCGGTTCCGATGATGTGCAGGCCCCCGGCCGCGATCACCTCTTCGTGCTCCTCCGCTGCGATCTTGCTGTATTTGTCCAGAATGCCCTGGTAGGCCTCACGCTGCTCGGGCGTCGCCTGGGCCTCGACCCCCGGCGTGATCGAAAGGCCGACCTCGGTCTTGGCCATGAACTCCGGATTGCCGCCAAGAAGGATGTCGGTTCCGCGGCCGGCCATGTTCGTGGCGATGGTCACCGCTCCCTTGCGCCCGGCCTGGGCGACGATCTCGGCCTCGCGCTCGTGGTACTTCGCGTTGAGCACGTTGTGGGGAATGCGCCGGCGGCGCAGCAGCGCCGAGAGCCTCTCCGACTTCTCCACCGAAATGGTGCCGACGAGCACCGGCTGCCCTCGTTCCCGGCACTCCTCGATCTCGTCCACCGCGGCCTGGAACTTCTCTTCCACCGTCTGGTAGATGACGTCGGAGTTGTCCACACGGATCATCGGGAGGTGGGTTGGAATCACCATCACGTCGAGGTTGTAAATTTCACCGAACTCCGAGGCTTCCGTCTCGGCGGTTCCCGTCATGCCCGCCAGCTTCCCGTACATGCGGAAGTAGTTCTGGAAGGTGATGGAGGCGAGCGTCTGGTTCTCATTGGCGATCTTCACCCCCTCCTTCGCCTCGACCGCCTGATGCAGCCCCTCGCTCCACCGCCGTCCGGGCATGAGCCGCCCGGTAAACTCGTCAACGATCACCACCTCGCCGTCCTTGACCATGTATTCGACGTCGCGATGGAAGAGCGTGTGGGCCTTCAGCCCCTGGTGGACGTGGTGCAGGGTCTCCATCTGATCGGGTTCGTAGAGGTTCTCGATTCCGAGGATTTTCTCGACCTTCGCTATCCCCTCGTCCGTGAGGCTCGCGGTGCGCGCCTTCTCGTCGATGACGTAGTCGGTTTCCTTCACGAGCCGGGGGATGATCGAGTTGATGATCGCGTACTTCTCGGTCGACTCGTCCGTCGGCCCGCTGATGATCAGCGGAGTCCGCGCTTCGTCCACCAGGATTGAGTCGACCTCGTCGACGATGGCGTAGTGCAGGTCACGCTGCACCATGTCGGAAAGCCTGAACTTCATGTTGTCGCGGAGGTAGTCGAAACCGAACTCGTTGTTCGTCCCGTAGGTCACGTCGCAGCGGTAGGCCGCGTGCCGCTCGCGGTCGGAGCGCTCATGAACGATCGTCCCCACTGTAAGTCCCAGGAACTCGTAGATCGTCCCCATCCACTCCGCATCACGCTTGGCGAGGTAATCGTTCACCGTGACGACGTGCACTCCCCTGGCGCTGAGCGCGTTCAGGTACACGGGCAAGGTGGCGGCCAGGGTCTTCCCCTCGCCGGTCTTCATCTCGGCGATGGTCCCGCGGTGCAGCACGAGGCCGCCGACGAGCTGAACGTCGAAATGTCGCATGCGCAGCGTACGCCGGCTCCCCTCGCGGACGACCGCAAAGGCTTCGGGGAGCACGTCGTCGAGCGCCTCTCCCTCCGCGAGCCGTTTGCGGAACTCATCGGTCTTCGCGCGGAGCTGCCCGTCGTCGAGGGATTGTATTCCGGCCTCGAGGCCGTTGATTCGCTCGATGATCGGCCCCATGGTCTTGAGCTCACGCTCGTTCTTGGTGCCAATCACCCTCTTGAGGATCGAACCGATCATGGGATGGCGCTCCGGCCTGTGATGGGGTCGCGGGGAGACCGGGAGGAGGGAAAAGCGTGTGACACGGGCGGAATCTTAGCCCAGGGCGTGGGTGGAAGCAAACCGAACTGCAGGGGGGTCAGTCTGTGATGTATTTGCGGGGGTTGACCGACACGCCGTTATTCACGACCTCGTAGTGGACGTGGGGTCCCGTGGCCCTGCCGGTCGTGCCGACCGCGCCGATTTTCGTCCCGCGGGTCACCTTCTGGCCCGGCGCGACGTAGGTTTCGGCGAGGTGCCCGTAGCGCGTCTTGACCCCGTTTCCGTGGGAAATCATCACCAGCTTACCGAGCGCCCCGCTCCGGGCCGAGAAGACCACCACTCCGTCGGCTGTGGCATAGACGGGCGAGCCGCGCCGCGAGGCGATGTCGATGCCGCTATGGAACTGGTGCCGGCCGGTGATCGGGTTCGTTCGCTGGCCAAAGTACGAGGTCACGAGCCCCCGCGAAGGCCAGATGGCAGGCGTGTGGGCGTCGCGCAGCGTCTTGTCGATGAGCGAGCGGTTCAGTTCCTTCAAACTCTGCTCCTGGAGCGACGCTTCGAGGGAGAGGTGATCGAGATCAGACTCGAGCTCGTCGGTGATGGCGTTCTGGAGCTGATACAGGCCGAAGGCCCAGCGATCATCTTCAAGCGTCGTGCCGCCAACGCTGAAGCGCGGGCTCGGCGCGACCATCTCGCCCTGTTCCTTTAGATTCGCCATGCTGCGCAGCTTGCGCCCGAGGGCCTGCATCTTGCCGAGGCGCGATTCGAGATCCTTGATCCGCTCGGCGAACAGCCTGATGTGGCCTTCCTGCGCCTTGCTCTGCGCCTCGAGCTGCTGGCGCTCGTTGCGCTCCTTTGAGAGACGGAGGTGGTCGACGACGGAGGTGTAGAGCCCCGCGGAGAACAGAGCGAGTCCGAAGGCGGCCGCTGCCGCCACGAGCGCGAGCACTGGCTGAGCCAGACGCACCCGGCGCACCTTGGACTGGTCGCTGGGAACTATAAGAATGGTGAAATGCCGACGAGACAAGCTGATCCCTCCCCCCCTGGGGACGTCGTTCCGAGGATGAAGCCTGGCAGTGAGGGCGTATATAAAACAAGCTCGGCGCGGTGTGTCAAGGCGCCCTATTGCCCAGTCCCTTCGTAAAAGCCACCCCATTCCTGCTAAGATACCGGAACTACTTGATTTTTTTCCATCAGGGCCTCGTCCCCCGCGGGCTTTCAAGAATTCAGGACCGGCGAGCATCCGACCCCAGGGGAACTCATCGACCAACTCTGGGAACCACTTGAGCATGCCGGGAGGCCGGCCTTTAAGCCCGCCCGCGCCGTCTCAGCGGCTTTCCACCTCCGGGCGCCTTCTGCGCGGTGTCGCCGCGGCCGCACCTCCGGAGCAGATCCCGCGCGTGTGCCCGCGTCGCCTCGGTGACTGCCGCGCCCCCGGACATCCGAGCGATCTCTTCCACCCGCGCGTCGCCTTCGATGGCGGAAAGGCGCGCCACGGTCCTCCCCTCCTCTTCGGTCTTGGTGACGCGCAGATGCCGGTCGCCACGCGCAGCAATCTGCGGGAGGTGGGTCAGGCAGATGACTTGATGGGCAGCGGCCAGGCCGGCAAGCCGCTGTCCGACAGCGTCGGCCACGCTGCCCCCCACTCCGGCGTCGGCCTCGTCGAACACCAGCGTCGCGGGCTTCTCGCTCTCCGCCAGCACCGTCTGCAGCGCCAGCATGACCCGCGAGAGTTCTCCCCCGGAAGCGATCCTGGCGAGCACGCGCGGAGGCTCGCCCGGATTGGGCGAGATCAGAAACTCCACGCTGTCCGATCCCCGCTCCCCGAAGCCGGGGGGCGGCTGTTCGATCGGCGTTACGGCGACCTGGAATGAAGCCCTGCCCATTCCCAGCGCCTCGAGTTCCTTGGCCACGCGCCGCGAGAGCGCCGCAGCGGTACGAGCGCGAACGGACGTCAGCTCCCGTGAAAGCTCCGCCCCCTCCGCGGCCAGGGCGGCGCAAGCCCCCTCGATTTCCGCGAGCCGCTCGTCCCGCCCCTCGAGCGATGCGAGCTCGGCCCGAGCCCGCTCGAGGCTTGCGCAGACGTCGCTGAGCGCGGGACCGTACTTGCGCATCAGCCGGCGCAGCGCCTCCAGACGCTCCTCGACCTCGGCCAGGCGCTCGGGATCGTGCGTCAGCTTCGTGGCGTAGTCTCCCAGCTCGCGGGCAATGTCCTCGATCTCCCGCAGCGCGGCCTCCAGCCGGGCCGCCAACGGCGCCAGGCCCGGATCGAGGCTCCCCGCCTGGGCCAGCGACGCCGCCGCCTTTCCAATGGACTCCACGACCGCCCCTTCGCCGGAGTAGAGACCCGCCTCTGCGGCCCGAGCGCTCTCGAGCAGCCGAGCGGCATTGGCGAGCCGCGCGCGCTGCCCGGCGAGACTCTCCTCCTCTCCGGGCTCGGGCGCGGCCTGGGCGATCTCGTCGATCTGGAACCGGAGGTAGTCGATCTGGCGCAGGCGCTCCTCTTCGCTCATTCGCAGACGGGTTCGCTCGGCGTCCAGTGAGCGCCACTCCCGCGCTATCCCGGCGAGCCGCTCCCGGAGCGCTTCGCCCTTGCCCGCCCTATCGAGCAAATCCATCTGCGCCTCGCGGCGGAGCAAGCGCTGGTGCTCGTGCTGGCCGTGGATCTCGACCATCTCATCGAGAAGTTGCGAGAGCATTCCCTGAGTGACGGGGCTGCCGTTCAACCACGCCCTGCCCCGGCCTCCCTCCACGATCTCCCGGCGCACGACTATCTCCCCGTCGGCCTCGAGACCCTGCGCCTGCAGGCGTTCCACCAGGTCGGGCCGTTCGTCTATCCGGAAAACCGCTTCGACCACAGCGCGGTCGACCCCGGCCCGCACCATTTCCCCGGCCGCCCGCCCGCCAAGCGCGAGCGACAGGGCGTCGACGACGACGGATTTGCCCGCGCCGGTCTCGCCGGAAAGAACGTTGAGCCCCGGACCGAACTCGGCCCGGACGTTCTCGATGATCGCCAGATCGCGAACGCGAAGCTCCAGAAGCATCTCGTGCGGTTCCCGTGCCGGGAGACGTTCCCCGGCGTCTGGTGCGGTTTTCTGATTCGGGGGAGAGATTGGCGGGCGCACCCCATGGGTATCACGCGCGCGGACGGCCTTCAACCGAAGAATGGCTGGCGCCGCCACGATGCGGGGATTGCTTCGTCGGGCCTGCGGCCCTCCTCGCAATGACATGCGAGGGCGGGCGCGCGGTCTTTCCGCACGCAGGCGGGCGTCCCCGCGCGCTTGGCGCGGGGGCGGGGCCCCGCCGAGCACGGGAAGGCAGCGCATCCAATCTCACAAGCGGGGAGGCCGGGCCCGCCGAGCACGGGAAGGCGGTGCCCACAGACGGCCCCGATGCGCGTGGTGGTGAGCCATGATAGCCTTTCGGTCATGGATCTTTTCGACAACGCCCCGCCGAGCGGCCCGCCGGAGCCCGCAGGCCACGCGCCGCTGGCCGAGCGGATGCGCCCCCGCGTGCTGGACGAGCTGGCCGGCCAGGCCCGCCTCCTGGGCCCCGGCGCTCCCCTCCGCCTTCTGCTCGAGACGAAGCAGATTCCCTCGATGATTTTCTGGGGACCCCCCGGCTGCGGGAAGACGACGGTCGCCCGGCTCATTGCCCGCGAGATCGGGGCCCACTTCGAGGCGTCGAGCGCGGTTCTGGCGGGCGTGAAGGAGATCCGACGCATTGTGGCGGACGCCGAACGCCTGCTCCGCTCCCGGTCGCGGCGGACCGTGCTCTTCCTCGATGAGATTCACCGCTTCAATAAAGCTCAGCAGGACGTTCTGCTCCCGCACGTCGAGCGGGGGACGCTCCTGCTGCTCGGCGCGACGACCGAGAACCCGTCCTTCGAGATCAACCCCGCGCTCCTCTCGCGCTGCCGGGTATTCACCCTTGAACCGCTCACGGAGGCCGACCTGGAGGCGATCCTGCGGCGCGCTCTGGATGACGAGGCGCGCGGGCTCGGCGCAAGGGGAGTCCGGGCGGCGCCCGAGGCGATCGCGCTCATAGTCGCGCTTGCCGGCGGCGACGCGAGGCGCGCGCTGTCGCTTCTCGACGAGGCGGTATCCATCTTGTCCCCGGAGGGCGGCGGGAGTGTGGCTCTCGGCCACGAGACCGTCAGGCAGGTGCTCGAGCGGGGGCCGCTCATCTACGACAAGGGAGGCGAGTACCACTACGACGTGATATCCGCCTTCATCAAGAGCCTCCGGGGGAGCGATCCGGACGCGGCGATTTACTGGCTGGCGCGCATGCTCGATGCGGGGGAGGACCCGGTCTTCATCGCGCGGCGCATGGTGATCTTCGCCGCAGAGGATGTCGGCAACGCCGACGCCGGCGCGCTCCGCACCGCGGTGGCCGCCGTCGAGGCGGTCCGTCTCGTAGGAATGCCCGAGGGGCGGATTCCGCTTGCACAGGCGGCGACCTATCTCGCCTCTGCCCCGAAATCGAACGCGAGCTACGTCGCCATCAACCGCGCCGAGGCCGCCCTTCGTGA
>JAUYMQ010000402.1 GCA_030698575.1 Deltaproteobacteria bacterium | reverse complement strand
TCGATCTCTTCAACGTGAAGTCGAAGGGAAGGGCCTCGGCCGAGTTCCAGCTTCCGGAGCCAGGCTCCATCGCGCTCCTGGGTGCGGGCCTGGCCGGCCTCGCGCGGCTCCGGCGGCGTCGCAAATAGCCTCCTCCCCAGCAAGGGCCGCCTGAGCGGGGGCGGTCTCCGAAATAGCAGAGCCCCTGGAACCTGCGTTCCGGGGGCTTCGCTTTTTTTGCCGCCTCTTCTCTCCGGTCTCTCTCTTCGATGTCCAGGCACAAAGCGAAAGGCGGCTCCGGGGAGCCGCCTCTTGCATGGGGTAACCGCCACGGCCGACGTGGCCAGTGAATTTAAACCCTGTATTACCAGGTGGGCTCCGTGTCGCGTGCGTCCGGTTTTCCGCACTGGGCGGAAGACACTCAGCAGCGAGGAACGGATCCCGGTTTTGAGCATGAGGGTAGAAATTGCAACCGGCCATCGCGTACCAGGCAGTCCCGAGGGATCCTACCCGGAAGCCCCATCCCGGTCAAATTGAATCGCACCGCGGTAAAAGCGCTCACCGGGACCGCTTCACGCCTCGCCGCGGGCAGCGAGCGCGCACCGGACAGATGCTGCATTTCGGCGACAGGGGGTGACAGAGGGTCTTTCCGAAGGTGACCAGAAGATCGTTGTATTCGATCCAGTACCTCCGGGGGAGCTTCTCGCGCAGGGCCATCTCCGTCTGCTCGGGCGTCCGCGTCGTGACGAGCCCCCAGCGGTTCGAGATTCGATGCACATGCGTGTCGACACATATGCCGGGCTTGCCGAAGCCGAGGGTCAACACGAGGTTCGCTGTCTTTCGCCCGACCCCCTTGATGGCAAGAAGCTCCTCCAGCGTATCGGGCGTCTTGCCGGCGTGATGCAATAGCAGATGCGCGGCGAGGGTCCTGAGGGTCCGGGCCTTGGTACGATAGAATCCGACCGGATAGATGGCGCGTTCGATCCGCTTCACGGAGATACGCCGAAGGCGCGCCGGCGTATCGGCCAGGGCGAAGAGCCGCTCGGCCGCTGGCAGCGTGGTCTCGTCCTTTGTGCGCAGCGAAAGGATGCAGCCCGTCAGGATAAGAAAGGGGTCGCGCCGCTGTTCCGCGACCATCGAGAGAGAGGGGAGGCGGTGCCCCTGCGCGTGCCGGCGCAGGGCGCGGAGGATCAGCGGGGTGTCGGCGGGAGTCAGGTCGCGGCTACGCACAAAGGGAGGCTAGCACGCGCCATCTCCGGGGGGCCACTGGCGGGTGTTCTCGCCGCGGCCCGGTCAGGTTCCGAAGCGCGACGCGACCCCGGGACGCAGGAGGTACAGGAAGCCGATGAGGAGTGCGGCCCCCGGGGTGATGAGCAGGGCGAGCAGGGGCGCACTTTCCGTCAAACCGTAAATCCCTGTGAATACAAAGAGAGCGCCCAGCCCCAGAGCGCTCCGCCGTCCCCAGCGCCGCATCCTGAAGAGCCCGGCGGCCGTGCCGGCGAAGGCGAATGCCAGGGAGAGCAACCCGATGGCCCAGGGGAGAAGGTCCGGGTCCATGGGTTTCCCGGGCTTGAACTCGTCCCATGCCAGGTCCTGGATTCCCATGCCGGCGAACACGATTCCCAGGAACAGGTAGAGCCCGGCAAGGAGAGTGACGGGCAGGGGCCTTTTCCCGGGCCGTTTGGGCCCGGCGAGTTCATCAATCATAGGGTTGCTCCCAGCGGGGCGCCGGCCGCCTGCGGCGCTCAGCGCGCCGCAGCCAGCTCCTCGCGGTAGGTAATGGCCCATTTCCGCACCACCCGGTTCTCGGGGGCGTCCGGAAGGAATCCTTCGGGGTTTCCATCGATAATCGAATCGAGCTGGACGATGGCCGCCCGCCGGCGCCCCGTGGCGGCCAGCGCCTGGGCGAGCACCCAGTGGCCGTAGAAGCAGTTGTTCTCGAAGCCGAGGGCGCCCATCGCGAGATCCACCGCGGACGAGAGGCGCCGTCCGATCATCCATCGCTCCGGCGCCGGCAGCCGGAGGATGAGCACCGCCTCGACGTAGCGGATCGAGCCGTGCTGATACCAGGCGTTGCGGGCGTTGACCTCGCCGACGAGTTTACGGATCCGGAAGACATCATCCGGCGGAACGAACCGCCGCCCGATTGTAATTGCCTCGACGAGATTGGCCGCCTCCCAGAAGTATCCCGACGGTTCAGCCGGAGCGAGAGCCTGGGCCCGCCGCGCCGCTCCGGCCCCCTGCCGATACAGCTCCCGCCTCTCGGCCACATTGGCGGCCGGGAGGAGGTGCGCGTACCACCAGTAGGCCCTCGCAAGGTTGGCCTGAGCCCTCGCGTCCCGTGGAACGACCGCCGCGATGCGCTCCTGGAGATCGAGCGCGCTCCGCATGCTGGCGGGCTCGTCCCGGCGGTTCCAGAGCGTCTCAGCCTCGGCCTCGAGGCGCGTGGCTTCCGACGCCTGGTCCGCGGCGATGGCGGAAGGGGCGGCGGCCAGGGCGAGCAGCAGCAGGGGGACAGCGGCTCCAAAATTAAGGCTCGAAAGCAGCACGGAGATCTCTCGCTGAGAGCGCGAACGAAAATGGGGCGTGAGCGCGGAGAAATATTAGCGGACCTGCATCAACCTCGCAGGTTCTTTTGAAGTTTCTGGACGCGCTCGAGAAGGGCTTCCTCGGCGGAAGGGTCGAGGCGGCTCGTGGCCTCGAAGACGCAGAAGAAGAACAGCTCCTTCAGCCCGTCCGTCAGGCAGGTGCCCGCGTCGGCGGAGGTCATGGCGCGCAGATTTCGGAGCAGGGCGCTTGCGTCCAGCGTGCCACCCCCCCCGAGCTTGATACCCCGGAAGAGGGGGACCAGGTGCGGCTCCGGGTTCTGGAAGAAAGCGTTGAGCGTTTTGAGGGCCCCCGCCGCCGGCATCTTCTGGGTGAGCGCCTGGAGCACCTCGACATAGATTTCGTTGAACACCCCGACGATGTCCCGCAACTGGCGCTCGTCGGCGATCGCACCGGGCTCGTCTGTCGATGCCTTCTCCACGCGGGGCGGCTCTTCCACGGACGTGTCGCAGATCTCGACGAATCCCGTCTGCATGAGATGGAAGAGGGTCTTCAGGGTAATGAAACGCTCGAGCTGTGAGAGCCTGGAAAGCTGCGAAATGTCCTGCTTCCCGTCCACGAGATTGAGAAGCCGCCGCTCGTTGGCCGTCAGCTCCTTCGTGGGGAGCGGGTGGCGCTTGCGGAGGATAACCTCGTCGTTCTGAATGCGTTTCCTGAAGTGTGCAAGCTCGTCCTTCCGCTGAACTCCCTCGAGCAGAAGGTTGTGCGTCGTCAGGGAGAGGTTCAACTCCTCGCTGGCCGACGGGCGCGCGTCGAGGAGGAAGAACACGCCGTGTTCCGCCTCCAGAAAGCCAAAGAAGATTTCGCGCACCTGCTGGCGGATGCCCTCCCAGAGGCCCTGGGGACTTATCAGCTCCTGCTGGACGAGGAAACGGCCAATCTTCATGTTGCCCGGGAACTTGATGCTTACGGCCTCGAGCTGCCGCTGATTTAGCTGGCCCAGGCGGACCAGGACCTCGCCGAGTCGGTCTTCCGAGGCGCTCGAGCTCGCGAAGACCAGCTCGCCTTTGTTGAAATGGAGGCTCTTTTCGTGATTTCCATCGATGATGAGAAGAAGGATGCCCGTGAGCCGCGACATGCTCAGGAAGTTGACAAGGTCCGCGACTTCGATAATGGCCAGATCGCCGCTCAGGAGAATTCGTGATGTGTCGGTGATTCGATCGTTGGGGTAGGGCCCCTCGCGCCGGCAGACGACGTGGTTTTCACCAAGGCTGGCGAAGCGATAGAGCGGCTGCGTGTCCTGATCCGGCCCGCCGCGCGTTCCCTGGTCGCCCACGCTACCCGCCTCCCGCGGAGCCCGGAAGGAGGGCTCCCAGCCCGTCTCCGCGTCGCGAGGATTTCGACTGGTTCGGCTGGGAAAGAGTCAAGGTCAGCACGCTGCCGCGCCCGATCTCGCTCTCGATCCTGATCTCCCCGCCCATGAGCTCGGCAAGATGCTTCGCGATGCAGAGGCCCAGCCCGGCTCCGTTGAATCCGCTGCTGGCGCTCTCATCAACCTGGAAGAACTCGTCGAAGACCCTTGGCAGATCGTCGGCCGCGATACCTATGCCGGTGTCGGCGACTTTGCAGACCAGAGCATCGTTGTTCGACTCGGCCACGATCGTCACATTGCCGTTGGACGTGAACCTTACGGCGTTTCCGATGATCTCGGTCATGATCTGGGTGAGCTTTCCGAGATCCGTCTTGATGGGGCCCATCACCCCGTCCAGATCCTTTTCGATGGTCACGTTTCGCTCGAGCGCGACCTGCTGCACGTGATGGATAGCCTCGTCGACCACCGCCTCGAAGTGAACCTGCTTGGAGTCCACCGGCACCTGCTGCTCCCGAAGCCGCCAGAGGTCGACAATGTTGTTTAGCGTGCGCGAGAAGGCCGTTCCCTCTCCAAGGGCCCCCCGCAAGTGCTCCATCGACTCGTCTGACATCTGTTCCTCTTCGTTCGAAAGAATGGAGATCAGATGTTGAACGATTCGGTTGAGCGGAGTGCGCATCTCGCGGGACATCTTCTCCAGAAAGTCACGCTTTAGCTTTTCCACTTTCTCGAGCTTCTCGTTTTTCTCCAGAAGCTCCACGTCCTGGTTGAGCAGTTCCTCGCTACGCCGCAAGAGTTCGGTGTCGTGCCCCTCGAGAAGCTTTTGGCTGAGCGAAAGATCTTCAGCCATCGATTCCGCCCTCGAAAGAATGCGGGCATGAGCGATGACGAACGCGATCTGATCCGCCAGAAGCACGATCAGTTCGGTGTCCTCGTGTGAAAAGGGCCGCAGTCCGGCAAGCAAGAGAGCCCCGATGACCTCTCCATGGAAACGCATCGGGTGGACGGCTATCCCGCCGCTCTTTCGCTTCCAGTCTCCGGTCTGGATGAGAAGGGCCGCGTCCGGGGGCAGGCTGGAGCCATCGAGCGGCCGGGCCTCGGTGATGGCGCGCTTCGCAAGGGCCGGCGCGTGACTGATGGCTTCCGGCTCCGGCGGAGCCTCGCCGGGCGTGTAGCAGGCCACCTGCAAAAGCGACTTTCCAGCAGTCTCGATTGTGTACAGGAGGCCGAGCTGAGCCCCGGTCGCCTTGGCCGCCTCGGTGAGGCAGCGCTGCGCCATGCCTACAACCTCGCCCCCGCTGTTCACGATCCTCTGGATCGAAGCCAATGCAGCCTGGGCCCGCCGCTGCTTCGACAGAAGAAGCGCGACCTCCTCGGTCTGGGCCTCGGCGGCCTTCAGGCCGGCCAAGTTCTGGAGGTTGATCTGGACCGCTTTCCCGCCGGCGATGTCCGCCGGGAGAAGGGTAAGCTCTACAGTCGCCACCGCGCCGTCGGCCCGCTGTGCTTCTATCGCGACGCCCGTCACAAGCGCCCCCGAGAGCGCCTTTTGCCACTGTTCCTGAAAGCCCCCGCGCTGATCCGGCAACAGGAGAGTCTCCACCCGCGCCCCCACAAGGGCCTCCACGGGCCTGGCGAACAGCCGGCCCGCTTCCTTGTTGGCGTAGGTGATGACCCCTTCCGCGTCACCCAGCAGCACCGCTGCGGTGCACTGGTCGAGAACGCGCATCAGAGTCTTCTGGTCGAGGGGTGCGTTCGCTGGCACGGGACTCTCATGTCAGCGCTCCCTGGCGCGCGGGAGCGAGGTATCGAACAGGGGGCTGAATGTGCCCTGAACGGAAACTAGAACCGATCGGTGATCTCGTCGTCCAGCACGGTCACATCCTCGGACTCCGTCGGAGCCTCGGGAGGGACCTCGCCCTCGAGCGTGAGAGCGGTCTCGAAGTCCGCAAGATTGGTCGCTGCGGACCTGGCCGTTTGCAGGCTGATCTTGTTGGCCCGGTAGAGATCCATGATGTGTTGATCAAAAGTCTGCATGCCGTGGTCGTGCCGCCCCTTGGCGATGAAGTCGGTGATCTCCGCGGCGCGGCTCGGATCCTTGATGCACTCCTGGATGCTCCGGGTGGTCCGCATGATCTCCACCGTCGGAATGCGCCCGGTGCCCCGCTTGTTCAGCAACAGCCGGAGGCTCACGATCGACATCAGATTGTCGGCAAGGCGAATCCGGACCGTCTGCTGCTCTTCCGGAGGGAAGAAGGCGATGATGCGGCCGATCGTCTTCGCGACGTCATTGGTGTGGATGGAGCTCAGGACGAGATGGCCCGTCTCGGCGGCCTTCAGGGCAGTATCCACGGTCTCCACGTCCCGCATCTCGCCGACCATGATCACGTCGGGGTCCTGGCGAAGCGCGGCGCGCAGGGCGGAGGGGAAGCCCTCCGTGTCGGTGCCGATTTCCCGCTGCGTGATGATGCTTCGGTCGTGGCGGAACACGAACTCGACCGGATCCTCGATGGTCACGATCTTGGTCCGGCGCGTCTTGTTGATGTCGTTGATCATTGCGGCGAGCGTCGTGCTCTTGCCCATGCCGGTCGGGCCCGTCACCAGAATGAGGCCGCGGCGGAGGTTCGCGATGTCGGGGACCGTGTTCGGGAGGTTGAGTTCCTCGAAAGTTCGCACCTGCAAGGGGATGACGCGGAGAACGATGTTGTACAGTCGCCGCTGCCTCGAGATGTTCACACGAAAACGGCCTTCCCCGGGGATCTCGTAGGCCAGATCGACCTCGTTGAAGGGGTCGGTGAACTCCTTCGGCGCATCTTCCATGAGCATCTTGGCGATGGCCTCGGTGTCCTCGCCGCTCAGCACCTTGTATTTCAGCTCGATGAGCTCGCCGTTGAAGCGATACAGCGGCAGGTAGCCAACCTGGAAATGGATGTCCGAAGCCCCCTTCTTGAAACCGAGCGTTAGAAGGCGGTGGAGCGTTTCCTTGTCCATGAGCCCACTCCTGAGATCGGCCTCGTTGTCCGGGTGCGGGCAGGGCGCCGTATAGCGACCTGGGGGGCACCTGATAGAATGCCCCGGTCCCGCGATCCCCAACGGGGGAAGATCGTAAGGCGTATCGGAATAAACCGGGGCGGGCTTGAACCGATCTACAGTGCCGAGGGGCGGGCCCGAAGCCCCCGGGAGGTGACGGCGGGCGTCACCCGGAGCGAGGGGGAAGCCCCACGCTTGCGACTTTCGAAGGAGGGCGGGCATTTTGCCTGACCGCATCGCCAAA
>JAUYMQ010000400.1 GCA_030698575.1 Deltaproteobacteria bacterium | reverse complement strand
GCCGCGCGAATTCTCTTATTATCGGGATCGGCTTCCGCCGCGCGCCGCAGAAGTCTGTTCGCCGTTTCGTAGTCGCCTGCCCATCGAGCGATTTCCGATCTTCCGTAGAGCGCCTCCGCGTCCCGGCCGTTCTCGGCGATGAGCGCGTCGAAGAGTTCCCTCGCCTCATCCTCCCGGCCGGGCGTCCAGGAGAGCAGCCGTCCGCGCAAGCGCTTGGCCCCGAGGTCATCCGGCCGTTTCTTCAGAAGTGCTTCCGCCGCGGCGATGGCTTCCTCGCGCCGCGCCGGAAGCTGGTGAATGATCTCGATCCATCGCTGGCGCCACTGCTCGTCGTCCGGCGCCAGCGCGAGCCGCGAATCCGCCGACCGCGCGGCTTCCTCGTGTTTTCCCCGAGTCAGGTAGGTCCAGGTCAATCCCTCCTGTGCGTCGAGGTTGGTCGGATCCTCGGCGGTCAGTGCCAGGAAGGCGGCCTCGGCCTCCTCGAGGCGTCCGGCGTCGTAGAGCCGGTAGGCCCGGGCTACATCGAGCGGCCCCTCGAAGGAAGGCACACCGGCCTCACCGGCCGCAGCCCATGCGGAGGCCGGGAGCAGCATCAGAATCAGGAGCACCGCCGTCCGAAACGAGAGCAGGCCCGTCCATCTGGTGTTCAATCCCGTCTCCTTCTCTTCGGAAAACTTCGTGCCTCCCCGCGTCCGGGCGCTGGAGAGATCAGCAGACTTTCATACCGTGGCCCCGGAGCCGCTTCGCCACACCGAGGCGCGCCGCGCCCGCGAGGAGCAGTAGCGCGAAGGGGAGGTCCTCGACGAGGTAGCGCCGGGCGAGGCGCCGTGGCTCCTGCACGAGGCGATGGAGCCACTCCAACCCCAGTCGCTGGACCCATCGCGGCGCCCTGCGCACCTCTCCCGCGAGGAAGCTGAAGCTGATCCCGACCGGGAGCCACCAGCACCGGGGGAAGCTTGCCCGGAGGCGGGCGATGAGCGCCTCCTGTTTGGGCGAGCCGAGCGCCACGAACACGATGTCCGGCGCGGCATCACGAAGGGCTTCGGTAAGTGCGGCCATGGCCCGCGCGTCCTGCTCGAATCCCCGTGGGGGACAGTGCGTGCCCGCAATCCGGATCCGCGGGATGCGCCGTCGGAGAAATTCGGCTGACGCTTCCCCCGTTCCGGGGTCACCCCCGAGCAGGAAGACAGACCGCCCTTGCGCCGCCGCTTCTTCCGCGAGGCATCCGAGAAGGTCCGATCCCGGCACGCGCCCGGGTAGGGGGGTCCCCTGGAGGCGGCTTGCCCAGACGAGCGGCATTCCGTCGGCAACGGCGAGGCTTGCCGACGCGCAAAGGACAGCGAAGTCGCTGGAGCGCGTGATGCGCCGCAGGTGGTCGACATTGACGGTCGCCACCCACCCCCCTTGCCCGGTTTCGAGCGACCGGAAGACGTGCTCCGCACAGCGCGCTTGCGTCAAGGCGTGAATCCGCACGCCCCGAAGCCGGATGCAGGGGATTTCAGGGGGGCTTGCACCGTCCGGCGTCGGCGCCGGGGCCTCACGGCCGGTTCCTCGTTCCGTCCTGACCCAGGCCTTCTGTCTCCGGAAGAGGAACTCGACGTAGAGGGGCGCTTTCCACAGGACGTAGAAGGGCGCGAGGAGGAGCATCGAAAGCGGGACCCGCCCCCGCGCGTGGCCGGTCCAGGCAGCGCCTATCGCTGCGGCGACCAGGAGCCCCGCGGCAGCGAGGATGCCAGACGGCACCCAGGAACCGCCCCACGTGCCCGCGGCCAGGGCGGCCCCCATCGCCGCGGTGCCGAGCAGAACGAGCAGGGAGAGCGGAGGCACCGAGAGATCGAGGGCCAGCGCCAGCAGGTCGGGGCGTCGCTGTCGGAGGGCCGCCCTAAGCAGCCTGGGAAGCTCGTTCAACCACACCGCGAGGTGCCCGTGCTCCCATCTTCGTCGCTGGCCGGTCTGGGCACGGCGTTGCTCCGGTAGGCGGCTTCGGACCTCGGCGGCGGCGCAGAAAGCCGGGGGGCATCCCGCCACCGCGAGGTCCAGGCCAAGCTGCATGTCCTCGACCAGGCTCTCTCCCCGTATCGGCGCCGCCGCGATCACGGGCCAGGGAAAGGCCATACCCGAACCCGTCAACAAGCAGGGGAGCCCCAGCCTGTCGAGGCCGCTTGGCCGCACAACGTTTCGGACGAGGAACGCGAAGGCCGAAACGACGGCGAGCGGGTCACGCTCGTGGGGGATGTCCATCACGTAGCGCGCCTGGACGGGTCTTCCGAGTCTCATCGACAGGTCCGCCATTCCGGGAATTGAGTTTGGCCCGACGGTGCAGTCCGCATCCACCATCACGACCACCTCCGGCGGGTCTTGCGACAGGGCGCGCAGGCCGAAGGCCAGCGCATATCCCTTACCCTGCTGGCTCTCGACCTTCCGGGAGATCACGTCCGCCCCGGCGGCTCGCGCCAGCTCGCCCGTCCGGTCGGCGCAATTGTCCGCCACTACGAGTACTCGATCGTCGGGCGACAGCTGGGAAACAATCGTGGCGACAGTGGCCCCGATCATCTGCTCCTCGTCGTGTGCAGGGATGAGAACCGCAACGCGTGGGGGCCGATCCGCTTGCAGGATATCCCGGCTCCGCGGGGGAAACAGCGCCAGGAAGCATTCGATGAAGAGGATGACTGCCGGGAGGAGGAGAGCAAGTGCTAGCAGCGACAGCACGATGCTCATCGTCTCAGTCACGGGCTGCCTCTGGGGTGTCGCCCAGGCAGTCCTCTACCTTGGGGGGGTGGGCCGTGGGTGGCAGGAGATCCGTGCCGGGCATCGTGGGCTCATTCTAGTATGCCCCCCGGCCTGATAATACTGCCTTCAGCGTGCAGGCAAGAATTCTGAGGTCTTCTATCACGGATCGCTCTGTCACGTACCGGCAGTCCATTTTGAGACGATCATAGAAGCTCACGTGGCTGCGTCCCGAGATCTGCCATAGACCCGTAAGCCCGGGCTTGACGGCCAGAATGATCCTGCCCGCCTGCTGCATTTTCGCCCGTTCTCCGGGATCGTAGGGGCGCGGGCCGACAATCGCCATATCACCCCTGATGACGTTCCAGAGCTGTGGAAGTTCGTCGAGGCTGAAGCGGCGGAGGACTTTTCCCACGCGCGTAATGCGGGGATCCTCGCGCAGTTTGTGGAATTGCTCGTACTCGTTCTGAAGTTCCGGATCGCCCAGAAGAAATTCGTGCAAGCGCTCATCGGCATCGACGAACATCGAGCGGAATTTGTACATGGGGAAGGGTCGCCCGTTCTTTCCCATCCGGATGCGCGTGTATAGAACCGGCCCCTGGGAATCGATGCGGATGAGGAGGCCTATCAGGAGTAACAGAGGGAGAGCAATCGCGCAGAGTGTGATGGCAAGCAGGAGGTCGAGGCACCGCCGGATATTGCCCTCCCATGCGGGATGGTCGAGGGCCAGCTCGCACTCGTCGGGAGTGAGGGGGAAGTGCACGGCGGTTCGTTCGGTTTGCATCGTTCGGCGGACTCCGGGTGGTTGGTTGAGCGGCGCGCCCCTTGCCGGGCGGTTCAGCGCGCGCGGGAACATAGAGCTTTCTGTGGGATTTCGCACCCTCCATGCAGGGAATTCGCCCCCAAGGAAGATCCCCTTCCTTAGGAAGGCCGTGAAATTTGCTAACCATTC
>JAUYMQ010000389.1 GCA_030698575.1 Deltaproteobacteria bacterium | reverse complement strand
CCCGCGCTCGACGCCGGCAACGCCCGCCGCCGGGATATCGCGGCTCGCTACGGCGACGGACTCGCGGGAACCGGAGTTCGCCTGCTGGAGCCACGCGGCGACAGCGAGCCGGTCTATCATCTCTACCCGCTGCGCCTCGCCCGGCGCGACGTCCTGCGCGACTATCTCGAGGCGAGAGGCGTGGGCACGGGCATCCACTATCCGATCCCGGCGCACCGGCAGCCGGCGCTGACCGGGATACCTCATCGCGCCGGGCCGATGAAGGTGACCGACGAGAGCTGCGGAGCGCTGCTCTCGATTCCGATGTACCCCACGCTTCGGGACGAGCAGGTCGACTACGTCATCGAGGCCATCAGGGAGTTCCTGCGAAATGGGTGAAGCGGAAGGGCGCGAAAAGGGGTCTGGCACGCCCCTGGAGGTAAGCGTCCTGCGTGGCAGGGCGACGCCCGGGGATGCTGCGATCGAGCGCTTCCTCGACGCCTGCCCGGAGAGCTTCGCGCAGCAGACCGTGGGGTGGCGCAACGTGATCGCCCCGATCGGCCCGGACGACCCCTCCTTCCTGGTCTGCCGGCGCGCGGGGGAGATTTGCGGCGTGCTGCCCGCCTACGCTTTCGACGGCCCGCTCGGGCGCATCCTGACATCGGTACCGCAGGCGGGCCCCCTCGGGGGGGTGGCCTGCGCGGGCGGATCCGATGCCGAAGCGATCTACGCGGCGCTCATCGAGGCCTACGTTGCTCTGGCGCGCGACTGCGGCGCGGCGCTTGCGAGCCTCATCACGAACCCGTTCCGCCCCGACCGGGCGATTTACGACCGGCTCTTCCGCCCCGACTACGCTCTCGAGAACGTGACGCAGGCGCTCGATCTTCAGAACGACGTGGACGGAAACGGCGAGCCGCTCCGGGCTTCGGAGAACGTCCGTCGGAATCTGCGTCGCGCGGGCGCGGATGATCTTCGCGTCGACGACGATCAGAACCCCGAGTCGGTGGCGGCCTGGTACGAGATCCATGCGGAGCGCCATCATGCCATCGGCGCGACGCCCCTTCCGAAGGCGCTGTTCACCGGCGCTTTGGCCGAGATGGTGCCCCGGGACAAGGCCCGCTTCTTTTTCGTGCGGCGCGCGACGGGAAAGGGAGAGATGATCGCGGGGGGCTTTTACGTTTATCACGGCGAGGTCATCGACGTCCTCATGCCGGCCATGCGCATGGAGGCGGCGTCGCTCGCGCCCAATTATCACCTCGCGGCGCACACGATCCGCTGGGCGAAGAGGCGCGGGCTGCGTTACTACAACTGGGAGCCTTCGCCGCCGACCGGGGGCGTGGCCCGCTTCAAGCGGCAGTGGGGAAGCGCCGACTTCCCCTATCACTACCTGACTCGCGTTACGGGCGACGCTTCGGCCATCCTGGCCGCCACGCCGGAAGAGGTAAGCCGTCACTATCCGTGGCACTATGTCGTGCCTTTCGACAGGCTCGGCCCGGCCGCTTCGGGTGAGTCGGCAGCCAGCACGCGCGAGGCGGCCTGGTCCGCCCGCCACGGCCAGGGCCGATGAGCCGCCGGGCGCGCGGCGGGCGGGCGCCGGAGAAAAGCGCGGCGCTCTCCGCGCTGCAGCAGACGGTCGTCGCGCACTACGAATCCCGGCTGGCGCGCTTCGGAGCAACAGCCCGGGGGATGGACTGGAAGGACGAGGCGTCGCAGCGGCTGCGCTTCGAACTGCTCTGCGGCATCTGCAGCCTCGACGGCCAGAGCGTTCACGAGGTCGGGGCGGGAGCCGGACACCTCGCGGACTTCATGGAGGTCACGGAGCGGGGCGCAGACTACAGCGGTAGCGATCTGTCAGCCGCCATGGTCGAGGCGGCGCGCGGGCGCAGGCCCGATCTCCGGTTCGAGCAGCGGGACGTTCTGGAAGGGCCCGTCCGTGAAGAGTACGATGTGCTGCTCTGCTCGGGGCTCTTTCATGTCAAGCTTGAACAATCCGAGGAAGCCTGGCGCGCCTTCGTCGAGGCGATGGTGCGCCGGATGTTCGGGATGTGCCGCGTCGGGATCGCCTTCAACCTGATGAGCGACCGGGTGGACTACCGCGACCCGGCCCTCTACTACGCGAGCCCGGCGCGCATGCTGGCCTTCTGCCGGGAATCGCTCGGCCCGCACGTCGCGCTGCGCCACGACTACCCGCTCTACGAGTACACCGTCTATGCCTACAAGCAGCCAGCCGGACACAGGAGCGCCGGGCACGGCAGCAAAGGTCGCGCCGCTCAGCCTGAGCGTGATCATGCCGGGCCTGAACGAGGAGGCTAACGTCGAGGGGGCGATGCGGCGATGGATCGCCGCGCTCGAACGGGTCGCGGAGGAGTTCGAGATCATCGTCATCAACGACGGGAGCACTGACCGAACGGGGGAGATTGCCGAGGCCGTGGCGGCCGGTGACTTACGGGTGCTGGTGATGCACAACGAGCGGAATCTGAATTACGGCGTCTCGCTGGCCCGCGGCATCGCAATGGCGCGCTGCGAATGGATCCTCCACGACGGCATGGACCTTCCGCTGGCGCCGGAGGACATCGAGCACTTCCTTCCCTACTTTCCGGAGGCGGACGTGATCGCCGTGCGGCGCATCGACAAACTCGCGCACGCCCCCTGGCGCCGGATCACCTCCTGGGGGAACAACCTGCTGCTCCGGATGCTGTTTCTGCCCCGGACGGCCGATCTGAACTTCGTGCAGTTCTACCGTCGAAGCTTCGCCCAGTCGGCGCCGATCCTCTCCACCAGCCCGGCCTTCGTGACCCCCGAATTGATACTTCGGGCGGAGCGCATCGGTCTTCGCGTGCGCGAGGTGCCGGCCATTTTCCAGAAGCGACAGGCGGGCAAGGCGCACTTCGGCAAGCTCCACGACATCGCCTGGACCTTGCGCGACATGCTCCGACTGCGCGTCAGGACATGGGTCAGGGGGTGGCGCGAATGAGCCAGCGCCGGATTCCCGTCGCGCGCCCCACCTTCGGCGACCGCGAGGAGTCGCTCGTTCTCGAAGCGCTGCGATCGGGATGGGTTACCCAGGGGCCGATGGTGGAGCGGTTCGAGGGCGCCGTCGCTCGCGCCGTGGAGGCGCCCGAAGCGGTGGCCGTCTCCTCCGGCACGACAGCGTTGTTCCTCGCCCTTCATGCGCTGGGCGTGGGGCCGGGAGACGAGGTGATCGTCCCCTCGCTCTCCTTCATCGCCATAGCCAACGTCGTCGTGCACTGCGGCGCGACGCCGGTCTTCGCCGACGTTGACCCGTCCACCTACAACCTCGACCCAAAAGCCGTGGCTGCGGCCGTCACCCCGCGCACTCGCGCCGTGCTCGTCGCGCATCAGCTCGGCATGCCGGCTGACCTCGACGCGATCGAAGCGGTGGCCTCGCGCCACTCTCTGGCCGTTGTCGAGGACGCCGCTTGCGCGCTCGGCTCGCGCTACCGCGGGCGCCCCATCGGCGGCTCCGCCAACATCGCCTGTTTCAGCTTCCACCCCCGGAAGATCGTCGTCTGCGGCGAGGGGGGTATGATCACGACGCGGGACGCCGCGCTGGCCGGGCGGCTCCGGCGGCTGCGCCACCAGGGGATGTCGCTCTCGGATCTGGCGCGGCACCGTGCAAAGGGCGTCGTGATCGAGGACTATCCGGAGATCGGCTACAATTTCCGGTTGTCGGACATCCATGCGGCCGTGGGCGTGGCCCAGATGGAGCAGCTCGACAGGTTTCTCGAAGGGCGCCGGGCCGCAGCCGCGCGCTACGACAGGTTGCTTTCGGAGGTCGACCGCATCGAAGCGCCGAGGGTTCCCGACTACGCGCTCCCGAACTACCAGTCCTATATCGTGCGCTACCTGAATGCCGACGCCGCAACCCGGAACGCGCTTCTCGAAGCTCTGGACGCCCGCGGTGTGGCAAGCCGGCGCGGCCTCATGGCCATTCACGCGGAGCCCTGCTACGGCGATGTCGGCTTGCGCGGCCCGCTGCCGGAAACCGAGCGGGCGGCGGCGCAGACGCTGATCCTTCCGATGTACGCGGACATCGAGGCGGACGATCAGGTCCACGTCGTCGAGGCGCTCCGCGACGCGCTCGACGGGACAGGGAAAGCAACATGAGGATCGTCCTCTGCGGGAAGAACGCGGCTGCCGTGGCCTGCCTGGAATTTCTCACCGGCAAGGGGGACGACGTCTGGGCCATCGGCACGAAGGGCGACGACGGACGGGACGGCTGGCAGCCCTCGTTCCGCGGCGCAGCGGCGCGCCTCGGCGCCGATTTCGCCCAGCCGCGCCGGATCAACGACGACGCGTTCGTCGATCGGCTGGCGGCCTGGGCGCCCGATCGGCTCGTCTCGATCCAGTACGATCAAATTCTGCGAGGGAACCTCTTCGCCGGAATCGAAGCTCCCTGCCTGAACCTCCACTTCTCGCTGCTCCCGCGCCACCGGGGCGTGGCGCCGATCGCCTGGGCCGTCCTTTCCGGCGACGCCGAGGCCGGCGTATCGCTGCACCACATGGTCGAGGCCATCGATGCAGGCGATCTCATCGCCCGGCGCGCCGTGCCCGTCGCGCCGGATGACACCGCGCGCGCTCTTTATGACAAGCTCACCGGCGCGGCCGTCGATCTATTCCAGTCGACCTACCCCTTCTCATTCGAATCGCTCGCGCGCCGCCTCCCGCAGGACGCATCGCTTGCCTCCTATCACAAGGCGGGCGAGATCGATTTCGGCCAGACCCGCGTCACCTGGAGCAGGCCGGCCGCCGAACTGCAGCGCTGGCTCCGAGCCTTCATCTTTCCCCCCTTGCAGCATCCCGAGACGCTTTTGGGCGGTGAGCCGCTGCAGGTTACGCTCGTGGGCGCGCGCATAGGCCCCGCCGTGGAAAAGCCACCCGGAACGATCGTGGCGCACACCGACGGGGCGATCGAGGTGGCGGCCCGCGGCGGCACGGTGATGATCACGGGGATGCGCCGTCAAGCAGCGCCCTCGCAAGAGTGGCGTCAACTGAAGGATGAACTACAGACCGGGAAGCGCTTCGACTGAGGCCGGTCCGGTGACCGACGTTACGAGATCGAGAAGGAGCCAGGCGAGATGGACATGAAGGGCCGAAAGATCCTGATCACGGGCGCGGCCGGCTTCATCGGAAGCCACCTCGCCGACCGGCTCGCCGGGGAGAACGACCTCGTGCTGGTGGACGACTTCTCGATCGGGTCGATGGACAACCTGGCTCAGCTCGAGAATCGATCGGGCGTGCAAATCGTGAAGGCCGATGTGACGGACCGGGAGCGGATGATGGATCTCTGCCAGGGGGTGGAAGCCCTGTTCCATCTCGCAATCTCCTGCCTTCGCACCTCGCTGAACCAGCCCGTTCTGAGTCACGACATCAACGCCGGCGGCACGCTGAGCGTGTGCATGGCCGCGTTCGATCGTGGGGTCCGGCGGTTCATCTATGTTTCATCCTCGGAGATCTACGGCACCGCCCTCGCGGCGCCGATGTCCGAGGATCATCCCTGCCACCCCACGACGGTCTACGGGGCGAGCAAGCTTGCCGGCGAGCTGTACGCCCTCGCCTATCATCGCACCTACGGCATGCCGGTCTCGGTCGTGCGCCCGTTCAACACCTACGGCCCGCGGGAGCCTTACGCGGGGAGCCGCGCCGAGGTCATCCCCCGCTTCATTCTCCAGCTCGCGGCGGGAGAGCAGCCGGTGATCTATGGCGATGGACTTCAGACGCGCGACTTCACCTTCGTGGAAGAGACCGTGGAGGGCATCGTGCGCGCGGCGGAATGCGACGCGCTGGTCGGCGACGTGGTGAACGTGGCCTACGGGCAGGAAGTGTCGATCCTGCAGATCGCCGAGATCCTCGCGGAGCTGATGGGACACAGCGACAGAGGCGTGAAACGCGCCGAGCCCCGCCCCGGCGATGTGCGCCGCCATTTCGCCGACATCGGCAGGGCGCGCGCGCTTTTCGGCTTCGCCCCGCAGATCGGCATCCGGACCGGGATCGGCCGCACCCTCGAGTGGTTCGAATCGAGCGGCATCGCATCGCGGGCGGAGCCGCGCGCGTCGGGCCTGCCCAACTGGTAGGGGCAACGATGGCGTGGATGCGAGGAAGCGGCAATCGGCGGCGGGTAAAAGCAGAAGAATAGACATTCGCCTCGCCGGACCCATGCCGGGGAAAGCGGGCGGCGAGGCGGCGTGTCAGGGCGTGCGCGGCGGGCGGGGTGCGAGCCCCAGGTCCTTCAGCGATGAAACGAAGCTGGCGGCGTTCATCTCCCAGTACTTCAGCCGATCGGTCGCGATCAGATCGGCGCGCTCTCCGTCGTTTGTCTCCCAGCGCAGAATGCGATGCTCCCCGCCCTGTTCCACGTAGAACGTCCACTTGCGCCCCGTCTCGAGGCTGACCGTGAGCACATCGGCCTGGAAAGCGCCCGCCGGCACGGTGATC